>JAFDXB010000005.1 GCA_018268175.1 Bacteroidota bacterium
AGATCTTTTACAGGAAAGAAATTTAATTCTGTTTGAAAACTGTTGGAGAACGATTTTCCTTTTAAGTTATAAAAATCTATGCGGCCGGCAGTTTCAATGTCTGCAATAACCTGATCGGTAAAATCATTTCGATAGAAATCAAAACTTAAATAAGCAGTCCTTCCAAAAAGTTTTAGTTGCTGATCAATGCTTAAACCATTATTCCATGCCACTTCCGGCTTTAAGCCGTAAGCATATTTTACATTTGCAGGATGAATATTTAAAACTCTTGAACTTACCAAAGCTGCCATATTTTCTGCAAAAATATTTGCTGTTCTCTGTCCTCTTCCACTGCTAAACCTTAAAGTTGTTTTTGAAAAAGGCATATATTTTAAATGTAACCTGGGTGTTGCAAACCATCCGTAAATATTATTATGATCTGCCCTCAAACCTGCAACAGCAGCAAATTTGGGGGTTTTAGAATATGTATATTCGTAAAATGCCCCTGCAACATTTTCCTGACGTTTAAATACAGACGTTTTATATAGTTCTTTATAATTATCTGCATTGAAACTTAAGCCCGTCCTGAATTTATGATTTGAATTTCCTATAATATTCTGATAAATCAGATTTGTATAAATATTGTTCTGGCGTGCATTATAAATTGTATTTCCAAAAAATGAATTTTGTTCATGGTTGTAACCCGAAATTATCAACCCTATACTCTTATATTTACTTCCGTTGAAAACATAACCTATTTTTGAAAACCCTTCATACCTGTCAGTATTAATTTCAAGTTGATAAGGAGTTACTGAACTTTTCAAATCCGCCATTCCACCTTGTTTCCTGTCGGATAAAATTTTTACACCGGCCTGAAATTCAAAGCCGGAAGGCGCTTGATACCACCAACGGTTAACCGCACTAAAAAGATTTCCGGTGGGCTGGTCAATAAAACCATCTTTGTTGTAATCTGTTTTTTTATTTAAAAATGCATCATGAAGCAATAAACCAACAGACCACCTGTCGCTTAATTTTTTTGCAATGTTTAAATTCAAATCAGTTTTACCGATGTTGTTAGAATAAACATTTGCAAACAGTTTATCTGAGTTGTGAGGTTTGCGTAATTCAACATTAATCTGGCCGGCAATGCTTTCATATCCGTTAACCACAGAACCTGCTCCTTTAATAATCTGAATTCCTTCAACCCAAGGACCTGCAATACTGTTCAAGCCCTGAGATATAAACAACCCCCGCGGCCCGGGTATGTTTTCAACCATTAACTGTGTATAAACTCCCGCCAGGCCTAATAGCTGAATTTGCTTTGAACCTGTTGCAGCATCATTTGTAGCAACATCTACTGAAGGATTTGTTTCAAAACTTTCACTAAGGTTACAGCATGCAGCCTTCAATAATTCACCTGAAGAAATATTCTGAATTCTCGCTGCGCTAAATTTATTGATGTATGTATTTCTGTTTTTAGCAGTTACCTGCACGGCTTTTAATATATTGTTTGAGCCTAAAATTACCTGTACAACATCGTGTGATGTAATTTGTAAAGTATCCGCAGTAAATCCTGCATAAGAAATAATTAGTTTGTCAACTGAATCTGAAGGCTCTATTGCAAACACACCATGCTTGTCTGATGTTGTTCCCTTTCCGGACTTGAGCCAAATTACAGAAGCTCCTTCAAGAGGCCGCATGTAGCCTTTTTTATCTTCAGATAAAATAACACCATTTATCTTGGATGCATCCTTTTCAGGCACTTCGCGGTATAAACAACAGTCTGGAAGAGACGCATACACTTCATCATCAGCAAGTTCCAGAGGTGTGTCGTGTCCGGCATCTGCAATTTTACATTGAATTTTTTCAATAGTTGTTTTTTGTGGATTGTAACTAACAGTTAAGGTATGCGTTGGAATATCCCAATTAACCATAGAAACACCCGGAATTTTGGCAGCTTTTTCAATTCTGTCTTTACACTCACTACAATTGCCGGCAACCACAAACGAATCGGTAACATTTTTTTGGGCAGTCACATTTGCTGCACCTGTCAGCATTATTATAAAAATGCTGATGAATTTAATATTTTTCATTTTTTCGATTTAATAATTATTGACTTTGAATACGTCAATTATCATAATCGAAAAACCATGTTCATTAAATAGATTGGAGATGCAAAACTTCGCTTGCTATTATTAGGCAGTTTCGCAATATGAAGAACGGATGCAGGTATAAAATTTGGCGCCCCTGCAACAACGTTATCAGATCTTTTTTGACATTTAAACTTAACAACAGACTGTGTTACACCGTTAGAATTATCGCTCGAAACAATTCGTTTTGTTGTGCAACATTCATGAGAAGTTTTTGATGATTCTTTTGTGCATTTTTCTGAAAGGCAAACTTCTACAAACTTTATTTTTCCGCAGCAGTAATGGATGTCAAGGCTCACTCCAAAGGAAGTAAGGCCATATGCCATCAGCAGCAAAAAAGTAAAGAGTTTTTTCACGCTGCAAATTTATAACATTCTGCTATAAGGATAAAAATTTAGTGTTAAAACTTACCCGCCATTTTCAATTCCAGCTCTCGCATTTGGGCAGGTGAAAGAACCTTTGCATACTCACTTTGCATTTCATTGAAAATATTTTGTCTGTTCTTTAAAATGTCTGCATCGTTTTTTAACTCTGCGGTTTTGGCCAGCATAGTTTCGTATTTAAGTTTTAAATCAGCGATTGTTGAAACTTGGTTTTCCTTTAATTCAAGCTTTGTGGCTAAGTCCGCAATCTTTTTTATATCAGATGATTTATCAGCCTGAAGAAATATCAGCTTCTTAACCTGAGGAACAGTTAATACTTTTAATATAGCTTCATTTCTGAATGTTCTATCGCCTTTTATCTTATCTTGTTTTTGCTCAACAGTTAATTTAAAATCCGGCCTTGACCTTGCATCCCGGTCTGCAAGAAATTCTTCGCTTTTTGCTATTTGCTTTTTTTGGTCTTCAGTTAAGGTAAGATCTTCTAAATATTTATTTAACTCCTGTTTTGTATCAACAAGTTGAATAAGAGAATCCTTTTCATTCAAAGATTTCTCTTTAGTTGTTTGTGAAAAAGCTGAATAACATAATGTTACAGAAATAAAAAGAAAAAATAATCGTTTCATAAATGTTGTCTTAGATTGCAAAATATAAAATATACCACAACTGCATGCTTTTTCGGCGGAATTTATTATTGCTGCTACTTTTTGCAATAACTTTTAATGGCATAGCTCAAATAACAGGCGTGCCTTTAAAATATCCGGGCAAAATTTTAATCCCTATTGATTACGAAAGTGATATAAAATTTTCTCTTCAAAAAAATGGAAAAATTGTTGTTGCCGGCACCACAGGGAAAGGCGATAATTCAAATATTTTTATTGCCCGCTATACCGCGGAAGGAAATCTCGACCAAACATTTGCATCAAATGGAATTGCAAATATTGACATATTGGGATTTCAGGATATTTTGGTAAGCCTCAATATTTTACCCGATGATAAAATTATTGTTGGCGCAGTTGCGGATGATGAATTTTCATACAGAACACTCCGCAACAAATTGGTAATAATGAAATTCACAGAGAATGGCCAATATGATAATTCTTTTGCCGACAATGGAAGATATGTTGAGTATGCAGATTCAAAATATAAAGGCTTAATGAATATTGATTGCGATGCAGAAATGAAAATTGCCGGGATCAGAATTTACGATTCTCACAATCAATTTGATTATGGTGTGTTTCGGTTTAATAGTGATGGATCAAAAGATGAAGGTTTTGGGCAAAACGGTTCCGTAAACGGGTCAATAAGAATTTTTGATGACCCTCCAATGGACCTTGCAATTCAAAACGACGGCAAAATTTTAATTGTAGGCCAATCTCAAACCGGTCCGCCACCATCTTATATGAAAACCAAAGGAAACCCTATAGATGTGTATGTTACACGCTTAAATGCCGATGGTTCTCTGGATAATACATTTGGCGATAACGGCAAATTGATTACAATGATTAAAAAAGGTTACAACCTTCCACGAAAAATATCTGTACTTCCTTCGGGAAAAATATTTGTTACCGGAAGTGTAACTGTATCGAAAAACAAAGCTTATGCTCCTGTATTTAAATTTCTTAATAACGGATTTTACGACACATCATTTGCAGATAAAGGTTTGTTGACTGTGTCGTTTGGAAATAAAAATGTGGCAACAGATCTTAAAATTATTGATGATGATAATTTATATTTAACAGGAACGGCAATTAAAAATAATTTTCAAAACACTTTCCTCTGCAAAATAAAAGAAGATGGATCATTTGATACTTCTTTTAATAAAAAGGGATATTTAATTTTAAATACTTATTCATACAATCCAAAAATTGCGGTTTGTGATAATTCGAATATAGTTTTGGGGAGCATTATAAAAATCGGAAACAATTATTTTTATATGCTTACGCGATATTCTTCAAAAGGCAAAATTGATAATACCTTTGGAAAAAACAATTAATGTCTTCCCTTACAGTTTCTTTAATTCAATTTGATATAAAGTGGGAATCTGTTTCAGAAAATCTGCTTTTTCTGGAAAATAAAATTTTACAACTACCACCCACAAACGAAATTGTTGTTTTGCCTGAAATGTTTTCCACCGGTTTCACCATGAATTCAAAATCAAATGCTGAAACTATGGAAGGGCAAACTGTTTCCTGGATGAAAAATATATCTGCCAAATCAGGCAACATTATTACAGGCAGTATTATAGTAACCGAAAACGGGAAATATTATAATCGTCTTATTTGGATGCAACCAAACGGAATTTATTATTGTTATGATAAGCGCCATTTGTTTGCATTTGCGGATGAGAATAAAAATTTTAATCCCGGCGAAAAAAGGGTTATCACATCTGTGAAAGGATGGAAAATAAATTTGTTAATATGTTATGATTTAAGGTTCCCTGTATGGTGCAGACAGTCATTTCCAAACGAGTATGACATTTTGCTTTTTGTTGCAAACTGGCCTCAGCAAAGAGTATATGCATGGGAAACTTTATTAAAGGCCCGCTCAATTGAAAATCAGTGTTTCACAATTGGCGTGAACAGATGCGGAATTGACAATAATAAAATTTATTATAATGGCCAAAGTATTATTTCAGGTACGGATGGAACTGTGATTAAGAATGCCGGTGAAAGGGAAAATATTATAACCTATACATTCCACAAAAAGCAACTAACAGACTTTAGACAGCGTTTTCCTTTTTTAAAAGATGCAGACGAGTTTAAAATATTCAATTAGAGTTTTGTTTTCATATCCTCCAAAATCATTTCTTTTATTACTCTCATCTTCTTATCCTTTCCATTTTTTATTGCTTTATAATCTGTTTCAATAAGGATGTCAGGCATAACTCCCATTCCGTTTTTAGGAACATGATTAAATTGTACAATTCTAAATAAAGGAAAATTAATCCGCAACTTTGAATTTGGCAAGGTAAGAGCCGGTATCATTATTCCATTATTTCCATGCCAGCCGCCTCCTGTTTCTTCACCTGCTAATATAACATTTGTACTCCCTTTCACAGCCCCCGCAAACACTGATGCAGCGCTGAAAGTAGGGCCGCCTATTAAAATATACGACTTGCCGTTAAAATGATTCTTTTTCTTTGGTTTAAAAAAATGCCTTTCTAAATAACCCATGTGAAATTTTCCATCCGCACCCCTGTGCGTTGAAAAATACAATTGTAAATTATTAAAAAAACCGCCTTTAAAATGCCGCGTGAAAGGTTTTAATGATTGCGCTTTTGCAAATGTTGTATCACTTACTCTAAATTTTTTATCTATAATATATTTGGTAAGCATTGTTGATAAACCAACTTTTCCACCGCTGTTATTTCTTATGTCGAGAATGAGATATTTAATATCCTTTTTTCGTAATTCCCTAAAAGACCTTCTGAAAAACCTGCGCATATTGCCGGAAGTGAAAGAATTTACCTCCATAACTGCAATATTGTTGCTGTCTATTGCTAAACTTCTGTAAAAAAGATTCTTATTAATTTTTTGTACCGGTGTTTTAGGGACTTTTATTTTGCCGGTATCCTTTATAGCAGGCCTATACACCGGAATGGTCTTTTCTTCCTCATCGCCTGAACTGTTAATATATTTTACCTTATACAAAGAATCAATTCCAAAAATATTACGGTGGAAATATGGAAAACTTGCCCCGGCTCTTATCAGGTTAAAATTTTCTCCATATCCATCTATTGGCAAACGCAATAAAATAGAATCAGTAATTGATGTAAGAGGAATATTATTAATTGATTTTACTATTGTTCCACGCATAAGCGTGGAATCCTTATTCAGGTTAGCAAACACCACTGCCGTATCGTTCCAGATTTTAAAATATAACGGAAATGCAGGCAACTTTTTGTTGCGATAATAATGAACATACATTTTGCTCATTGACACAGATGTATGTCCACATCTTATGTTATGCAATAATGGTGAAACAACATTCCAGGCAAAATCACGCTCACACATACTATCCTTAATCTGATTAAAAAAATGGTTGAAATATTCATCCATACTGTCTTTAGTAGTGTACCAATATAATGAAGGATGCTTTAATTCAAGAGCATTCTTTAGAAACAGATAATCTTCCTTTAGTTGAGATTGAGATAATTTTTTATCAGGAATGTATTTTCCTGTAGCACATGAACCAAACAAAATAATCACAGAAACAACCAAAGCATTTCTAAACATTGGCAAACTAATTTTGCTTAGCATGATTCCATCCTTGTGCAACAAGTTTATGTTTATTTCCGGCGCGTGTAATAATATTTGATCCTTCTTCTTTTTCGGTTATGTATCCTATAACAGAGATGTCGGGATTATTTTTTATTTTTTCAAAATCAGTTTGCGGAATGGTAAATAAAAGTTCATAATCTTCGCCTCCACTTAAAATACAGGCGGTTGGATCAAGTTGCAGCTTATATGCAAACTCTTTTGCTTCATCATTAATTGGTAGTTTGTCTTCATAAAGCACACAACCTTTATCGCTTTGTTTACAAATATGAAGAAGGTCGCTGCTCAAACCATCGCTCACGTCTATCATTGCAGAAGGAATTATTTCATTTTCATTCAACCATGCAACAACATCCTTTCTTGCTTCAGGTTTCAACAGGCGGCCAACAATGTAAGCCTGATTTTCAAGATCAGGCTGGGAACCGGTTTCAGCAAAAATCTTTTTTTCCCTTTCCAATAATGTTAATCCTAAAAAAGCAGCGCCCAAATCTCCGCTTACGCATATTAAATCCATATTGTTTGCGCCCTTCCTTGAAACAAATTTGTCTGGCGCTACTTCACCAATAGCTGTAACACTTATAATTAAGCCCTTGTTTGAAGAACTTGTATCACCGCCAACCAAATCAACATTGTAAAGGTTACAAGCAGCATAAACGCCATCATAAAATTCTTCCAAAGCCTCAAGGCTAAAGCGGTTTGAAAATGCAATGCTCACTGTAATTTGAGTTGGGGTTGCATTCATTGCATAAATATCACTTAAGTTTACAACAACGCTTTTATATCCCAAATGTTTAAGAGGAGTATATGAAAGGTCAAAATGAATTCCTTCAATTAAGAGATCTGTGGATACAACAGTCTGGCGGCCAAAATGATCTATCACCGCACCATCATCTCCTACAGTTAAAATTGTTGAAGAATTACGTATCTCATTATTCTTTGTAAGATGATCTATAAGCCCAAATTCACCCAGAGTGGATATTTCAGTACGTGCCATATTTATATTTTAAAAATTATTTTTATCTACATAACTTCTCAGTTCATCATGGATCTTTCCATTTGTTGCCAAAATATGAGGTTGGTAGGGAGAAAATTTATTTCCTTCAAAGTCTGTCACCTTTCCTCCTGCTTCTTCAACAATTAAATATCCCGCTGCACTGTCCCATGCTTCAAGTTTGTGTTCATAAAAACCATCAAACCGTCCGGCGGCAACCCAGCATAAATCTATAGCTGCGCTTCCTAATCTTCTCACCGGAATCCCTTGTCTGATAAGCTTTTCAAAAACATTCAGTGGCCCGTTGGGCATATCAAGATAGGTATATGGAAAACCTGTTACAAGGCAACTTTTAATTACTTGTGTTTGGTCGCTGACCGAAATTTTATTTTCATTTAATGTAGCTCCGAAACCTTTTTCGGCAAAAAATAATTCATTCAATAATGGATTATAAACAGCACCCATAAATATTTCACCTTGCTTTTCAACTGCAATGCTAACACAGCAAAGAGGTATTCCATGTGCAAAATTAACAGTGCCGTCAATGGGGTCCACAATCCACTTTATATCAGAAGATGAAATTATTTCGCCTGACTCTTCACCTAAAATTATGTGCGCCGGAAAATCCTTTTTTATGGTTTCAATTATTGCTTTTTCGGAAGCATGATCTGCTTCCGTTACCAAATTATTTATTCCTTCTTTATGTGATATGGTAAATTTTTTTCCAAAATAATTTTGAAGTTGCTCAGCTCCCGCATGAACCGCTTTTAACAATGTACTTTTAATCATTCTGCAAAGATGATATTTATTTCAGTTAATTTTATTTTATAACTCTAATAAGTGCAACTGTCGGTAATAATTGTAAACTACAACGTAAAACATTTTCTCGAACAATGTATTTTTTCTGTTTTTAAAGCTGCCAAAAATTTAAAATTCGAAATTATTGTTGTTGATAATAATTCTTCAGATGGCAGTTCCGATTTTTTAAAACAAAATTTCCCATCTATAATATTAATTCAAAATTCTGCTAACGCAGGATTTAGTGAAGCTTGCAATCAAGGTTTACAAAAAAGCACAGGCGAAATAATTCTCTTCCTGAATCCTGATACTATTGTTTCTGATAGTTCGTTAGAATCTGCATTTTCTTTCGTATCAACTCAAAAAAATTGCGGAGCGGCAGGAACCAAAATGATTGATGGCAAAGGAAATTTTTTGAAAGAAAGTTTAAGAAGTTTCCCGGGAGTTCTTTCTTCTTTCTTTAAACTTTCCGGACTTGCAGATAAATTCCCTGATTCAAAATTTTTTGCCTCCTATTATATGGCAGGCACAAACACTTCAGAAATAAATGAAACAGATATAATTGCAGGCGCATTTTTCATTGTTAAAAAATCTGTTTTGTCGAAAACAGGAAGTTTTGACCCTGCTTTTTTTATGTATGGCGAAGATGTTGACCTAAGCTTCAGAATAAAAAAATACGGATTTAAAAATTATTTTCTCCCTTATCCTGTTATACATTTCAAGGGCGAAAGCACAATTAAAAATGATGATTATTTCAAAAACTTTTATGGCGCTATGTCAATTTTTGTAAAAAAACATTACAATAAATTTTATTCATCTTTAATAAAAAATGCAATCTCGTTTGCACGAATATTATCTCAAAAGAAATCTTCTGAAATTAAACCAATTTATAAAAACCAAACCCTTGCTATAATTGGAAATTGCACTGATTTGAGTCCGCATCTTTCAAAATATTTTGAAAAAATAATTAATTTAGAAAGTGTAGAAATGCTGCCGGAAACAACTCATATTTTATTCGACCAAAATACATATGATGCTGACTTTATAATTGGCTTTGCAAATAAAAACGCAGGCAAATATTGCATCCTTATACACTTTCCAAACAGTAAAAGCATTGTTTTCAGCAACAATAAAAATTCAAAAGGAACTGCTATTGCTTTGAATTAGCATTAATCATTAAATCTTGCACCAATGTTTCCAAATTATTGGTATAAGAATTCGCCGTAGGCACATGTTGCAATTCAATTATCTTATCTTTTAAATCATTCAATTTATGCAAGTGCAAAAATCCGTTTTTACCATTATGCAGTTCGGCGAGATATTCCTGTTCTGTTTGGCCTAAGGTAGGATGAAGCAGCGCTTTTTTCTTACATGCAATTAAATCCATTATTGAAGAGTATCCGGAACGGCAAATAACAATTTCAGATGAGTTTATCAAACGATTCAAATCCTCTGCCTCAGCATGATTGAATTCATTTGAAGTTTTGTTTATAACTCCTGGTTTGCCAAGAATAAAAACTTTTTCGCCATGTAAATTAGCAGCAATCTTTTTTAATTCATTTTCAAAAATTGTTCTTTGCGGCTCCGGGCCTGAAATTATAAAAAGATAATTTATTGATATATCAGATACACGTTTTTTAAACCTCGATAAAAGTCCTGTGTATTTAAAAGAAATGCGGGGAAACGTTTTCGGATGAGAAAGTTTTCCTGCAATGCCGGGACTTTCAGCCACATCTGCTATCCAGCATTCATCAAACTTATTAATAAAATAATAATTAATTTTTTGAATGATTTTATTTAAAAACTTATTTCCTGTTAGTATTTCCAACTGATGTGTTATAAATACATTGTAACAATTTTTATTTCGAAATCCATAACGGTTATCCGAAATAACTATATCAATTTTATATTTTTTGATAATTGATTTTAATAGATAATTTTCATTTTTTATGGATCTTAAAATTGAAGGGATTTGTGAAAAAATTTTACTTTTAAAATTTCCGTTTTTATTGTATTTAATCCTGTATCCTTTAAAATCAATAAAAACAATTTCCGGAAATTCCTTTTGCAGGAGGTTTTTAACATCCTGTTCTGAGGCGATAAATATTTCGGTATTATATTTTTTTAGGAGTTGAATTATTGGAATGCATCTGGTAGCATGGCCAAGGCCCCAGTCTAACGGAGAAATTAATATTCTTTTTTTTGCAAAATTGTTAATGTTATTGCCGTTATCCAATTTGAACAATATTTTTTTATGAAAATAGTTTAAATTGTAAACGATTTATGAAACAACTTATAAAAGTTATATCCTTAATTTTCATTGTTGCGGCTTTAACAGCCGGATGTTCGTCTTCTAAAAAAGGGCATTGCGGTTGTCCGGGCAAAAATGGAATGGTAGGCTATTAATAATATTATCATGAGCAATTCAAACAGGGAATTGTTGGTTTTACTTAACCAAAAAATTAAAACTCAAAAAGATATAGATATGGAGGTATCGAGCCTTCACCGTATTTTATACGAAACAGAAAGGCTTAGTTATTTCGCTCCCAGCTATGAAGTTCTTGACCTTGTGAAATTTAAAATCCACAAAAAAAACTTTATTATTAAACAATACCTCAAGCAAAATTCTCAACAGCCTTTTATATTCTTTTTCAACATGAATTAGGAGAGTTTTTTAATCGCCTCTTTCAGATTGTGCAACACTGTATCAATATCTTCAGTTTTGCAAACTCCCACACTCAATCTGTACCATGGATTATTTTTATCCGCCCCAAAAGCTATAAAGGGCACTACTGCTAATTTAGCTTCACTTAACAAAAATTCTGTAACATCTTCCTGCGAATTAAGCAGAGTTCCATTATATGATTTTCCTTTCAGGTCAATTTTAATTGTAAGATAAATTGCTGCCTGCGGTTCAATGGAATCAATAGGAAAACCTTCACTTTTTAATTTTTGTAGTCCTGTGTGAATTTTATTTAAACGAGTTGATAATTCAGATTTGAACCCTGCAAAAAATTCTTTTACAGATTCTTTGTCATTCAAAAACTTTGCAACTGCTTTTTGTTCCGCCATTGGCGCCCAGCTACCTATATGGCTGTTAAGCGACCGCATTTTATTTAATACATGTACCGGCCCCAACGACCAGCCAACTCTTACTCCTGTACTCGCAAAAGCTTTACTTATTCCATCAACAAAAATTGTAAAATCTTTCATTTCCGGCCTTAGTGAAACCGGATCATAATGTTTTGTAGATCCATAAGTAAGCGCCCAGTAAATTTGGTCGAACATTAAATATAACTTCTTTTGACCGTCATTTCTTGTTCTGTTTTCTTCAATTATCAGGTCGCAAATCTTTTCAAGTTCATCTTTTGAAAATGTTGTTCCTGTTGGGTTTAACGGCGAACAAAGAGCGATAAGGGCAGCGCCTTTAATATGAGGTTTTATTTGTTCTGCCGTAGGCATGAAATTATTTTCAGCAGTAGCTTCTATCTGCACATGGTTCCCTTTGTTGAAGTTTGTATAATGGTTGTTATTCCAACTTGGAACAGGGTAAATTACTTTATCGCCTTCATCAACAATGGTTTTATAAACTGCATAAATAAGCGGCCTGCCACCTGCTGCAATCAATACTTCTTCGGGTTTATAATCGAGCCCGAGGTAATCTTTAATAAATCCTGTAACTGATTTCCTAAGGTCTGCTTCGCCTTCGGCGGAAGGATAAGAAGTTTTATGTTCTTTATATGCTTCAATAATTAATTCTTCAAGTTTTTGAGGAATAGGAAAAATTGACGGATCAAAATCACCGATTGTATAATTGTTTAAGCTTTGTCCTTTACTAATTTTATCTTTTATTGATGCCCCAAGCCTAACAATTTCTGAGGCTACAAGCGAGTCGGCAAATTTGCTTAGTTTTAATGAACTCATGAAAGATCCTTTTAATTTAAAAATCAACAATTGCAATATTACGAATAGTGTGGGCACAAAAAATATGTATTTTTACATTTGCCAATATACCCGGCAGAAAAAATAGAACTTATGTTTAATGTAATACTCTTTGGGCCTCCGGGCAGCGGCAAGGGAACACAAAGCGAAAAATTAATGGAGAAATATGGATTGAAACATCTTAGCACAGGTGATTTGTTGCGTTCAGAAATTTCAAAAAAAACTCCACTTGGTATCGAAGCGAGAAACTTTATGGATAAAGGACAACTGGTTCCTGACGAGGTGGTAATTGGAATGATTAGTTCATTGTTAGATAATAACAAAGAAGCCACAGGTTTCTTATTTGATGGCTTTCCCAGAACATCTGCCCAGGCAGAAGCTTTAGACAGGCTTCTCGAACTTAAAAACTCCTGCATATCTGTAATGATTGCTTTGGAAGTAAGTGAAAAAGAACTAATTCACAGGCTTGTGCAAAGAGGTAAAACTTCCGGCCGTGCCGATGATGATAATGAAAATGTAATAAGGGCACGTATTGTTGAATACAAAACTAAAACCGCAGCTGTGGCTGATTACTACCGCAAGTTCAATAAAGTTGTTGAAGTTAAAGGCGAAGGATCGGTTGAGGAAATTTTTGAAGCTTTATGTAAACAGATTGAAAAACATAGTGACTGTTAGCCATTTGTGTAGCACTTAAATTTTATGGAAAAGTTATTAAATTATATTTCAGGCCGCTGGATGGAAGGAAGCGGCGACGGACAATTATTGTATGATGCCGTTACCGGCGAACCTTTTGCAACAGCTTCTACCGAAGGTATTGATATGAAATTAGCAGTTGAATATGCTCGTGCAAAAGGAAATACCGCTTTAAGGAAACTTACTTTTCAGGAAAGAGGCAGAATGCTCAAATCTCTTGCTCTTCATCTTCTTTCGAAGAAGGAAATTTTTTATGAAATAAGCAGCAGAACAGGCGCAACACGTATTGATAGTTGGATAGATATTGAAGGTGGGATCGGGAACCTTTTTGCAAATGCATCTTTGAGGCGTAAGCTGCCTGACACTTCATTTTGTGTTGATGGCGACCCAATAAATTTAAGCAAGCAAAACACTTTTATGGGGCACCACATTCTTGTACCAAAAGAAGGTGTTGCTGTTCATATAAATGCTTATAATTTTCCTGTTTGGGGAATGCTTGAAAAAATTGCAGTAAACCTTCTTGCAGGAATGCCTGCAATAGTAAAGCCTGCAACAGTTACAAGCTATTTAACCGAGGCTGTAGTAAAAGAAATTATTGCTTCAGGCATTTTGCCTGAAGGCTCATTGCAACTGCTTTGCGGCAGCGCCGGAGATATTTTAAATCATCTAAACTCACAAGATGTAGTTACATTTACCGGCTCTGCTTCTACCGGCTTAAAACTTAAAAGCCATCCGGTAATCATGAAAGAGAATGTGCCTTTTAATATGGAAGCAGATTCTTTAAACTGTATTGTTTTAGGAAACGATGTTAAGCCCGGAATGCCTGAATGGGATATTTTTATTAAAGAAGTAAAAAAAGAAATTACAGTAAAGGCAGGACAGAAATGCACTGCTATCCGCAGAATTTTTGTTGAACAGAATATGATGGAAGATGCATGGAAAGCAATATCTGCCGAACTTTCAAAAACACCAATAGGTAACCCAAAAAATGAAAAAGTAAGAATGGGTTCCCTGGCGGGAAAACAACAAAAAGAAGAAGTATCAACTCAACTTCAAAAATTACTTGCAGCTTCAAGTGTAATTTATGGATCACAAAATGACCTTCAATTAATTGATGCAGATTTTAATAAAGGTGCTTTTATGAGCCCATATTTATTGTTAAACGATAATCCATTCCGCAACAAAGAAACGCATGAAGTGGAGGCATTTGGCCCGGTGAGCACAATAATGCCATACAAAACGCTTGACGAAGCAATTGAATTAAGCAAAATGGGTAAAGGAAGTCTTTGTTCATCAATTGTAACAGCAAGCAAAAGTATTGCAGCGGATTATGTAATTGGTGCAGCCACACATCATGGAAGGATATTGGTTCTTGACAGTGAGTGCGCAAAAGAAAGCACAGGCCATGGATCGCCGTTGCCAACACTTGTGCATGGCGGCCCGGGAAGAGCAGGCGGCGGAGAAGAAATGGGTGGCCTTCGAGGTATAAAACATTATTTGCAAAGAACAGCAATTCAAGGCTCGCCAACTATGCTTACTGCGGTTACCAAAATTTTTCAACCACATGCAAAAGGAAATGAAACTGCAGTACATCCATTTAAAAAATATTTTGAAGACCTTATTATCGGTGATCAAATAATTACTGAAAAACGACTCATAACTTCTGAAGACATTGATAAGTTTGCAGACCTGAGCGGTGATCATTTTTATGCTCATATAAAAACAACGGACTTTTCTGATACAATGTTTGAAGAACAAGTTGCGCATGGATATTTTATTATGAGTGCCGCAGCAGGATTATTTGTTGACAGTTACGATAAAAATCCGGTGCTGCTGAATTATGGCATTGATGAACTTCGGTTTACAAAACCTGTTTATGCCGGTATGTCTGTTTATATCCGGTTTACTTGTAAGGAAAAAACCGCTCAGGAAAATAAAGAAATCACTCCCGAAACCATGCATGTAAAAGGCATTGATATACCTCGCGGAATTGTTAAATGGTATGTAGAAATATTTGATGAAACTGATGAAGCGGTTGGTGTAGGAACTATTCTTACTATGGTTAAAATGAAAAATAAAATATAAAATGGAGCAACAAGAAAATGCATATGTAAAAACTGAAACACATCATGGCATTACAACAATTGAGTTTTACCATCCTCAAAGTAATTCTTTGCCTGGTTCGCTATTACAAAAAATTGCCCATGAAATACACTTCTGCGGAACGCATGATGAAACAAAAGTTATAATTCTTAAGAGCCATGGTGAAAAGGTTTTTTGTTCCGGAGCAAGTTTCGATGAATTAATTTCTATAACAAACACTGAAGAAGGTTCAAAGTTTTTTTCAGGCTTTGCCAATGTAATAAATGCAATGCGTAAGTGCCCTAAATTTATCATTGCCCGCGTTCAGGGAAAATGTGTTGGCGGTGGCGTAGGGCTTGCCGCTGCTGCGGATTACGCGATAGCTACAACAAAAGCCGACATTAAATTAAGTGAACTTGCAGTTGGTATAGGCCCATTTGTTGTTGGCCCTGCTGTAGAAAGAAAAATCGGCACCTCTGCTTTCACAGGCCTTGCTATTGATGCCCGCTCGTGGCGAAATACAGATTGGGCAAAAAGAAAAGGTTTGTTTGCGGAAGTTCATGAAACAGAAGAAGGAATGAATGAATCTGTAATGAAACTTGCTGAAACGCTCGCCCATTCGCATCCTAAAGCTATGCAAGAAATGAAAAAAATGTTTTGGGCAGGAACCGATCACTGGGATGTTTTGCTAAAGGAAAGGGCAGAAATTAGCGGAAGGCTCATTCTTTCAGATTTTAGCAAAAATGCTATTGCGAAATTTAAAAAACAATAATGATATGGATAAACGGCTATTTCTTCTTGATGCAATGGCGCTAATTTACAGAGCTTACTATGCACTTATGCGCAGCCCAAGAATTACCAGCCGTGGCAGAAATACTAATTCACAGTTTGGGTTTACAAATACTCTTGCAGACTTAATAAACAACCAAAAGCCAACTCACATGGCAGTTTGTTTTGATACTGCCGCTCTTACTGAAAGACATACAGATTTTACTGATTACAAAGCTAACAGGCAAGAAGCTCCCGAAGACATTTTATCTGCTATTCCTGATATAAAAAAAATTATTACTGGCTTTAATATTCCATGCATTGAAAAAGACGGTTACGAAGCAGATGATATAATTGGAACTCTTGCAAAGCAGGCAGAGAAAGCAGGTTATGAGGTTTTTATGGTTACTCCTGATAAAGATTACGGACAATTGGTTTCAGAAAAAATAAAAATTTATAAGCCGGGATATCAGGGAGGAAGCGTAGAAATTTTAGGTGTGGAAGAAGTTTGCAAAAAATGGGATATTGATGATGTAAGTAAGGTGATAGATATTTTAGGCTTAATGGGCGATTCTGTAGATAATATCCCGGGCATACCCGGAATTGGCGAAAAAACTGCAGCAAAACTTATTAAGGAATATTCTTCAATTGAGAACCTTATTGAAAATGCCGATAAAATAAAAGGCGCTGTTGGAGAAAAAGTTAGAAACGGAATAGACAAAGCTATACTTAGCAAAAAATTGGCAACAATTATTTTAAATGTACCTGTTGAATTTCATGAGGAGAATTTTTTAATAAAACCCATGAATAAAGCTGCATTGACAGAAATATTTACGGAACTGGAATTCAAATCAATGGGCAAAAGAATTTTGGGTGAAGATATAACTGTACCACAATCGGGAAAAGCTTCTCAGTTAAACCTTTTTGGAAACGCTGTTGTAACACAAACTTCAGAAGAAATCATTATTGCCTCTACTGAAATAAAAACAATTCAAAATACAGATCATGATTATATTTTAGTTTCCGGCGAAAAAGAAATAAATGATCTCGTTCAAAAACTTCTTTCATACAAAGAAATCAGTTTCGATACAGAAACCACAAACGTAGATGCGAATTATGCAACCCTTGTGGGAATGAGTTTTTCAGTTGTTCCACATCATGGATATTACATTGCATTCACGCAAGATAAAAGCATAACAAATGAAATTCTTTCATGGTTGGAACCATTGTTTTCATCATTGAATATTTTATGGATAGGCCATAACCTTAAATACGACCTTACCGTTTTAAAACGCGCCGGAATTGAACTAAAGGGGAAATTATTTGATACTCTTCTTGCAAATTATGTGATAGACCCTGAAAGCAAGAGAAGCATGGATTTCTTAAGCGAAAAATATCTTGGATATATTCCAATCTCTATCACAGAACTTATTGGAAAAAAGGGAAAGCTGCAAGGGAATATGAAAGATGTTGATGTAGAAAAAGCTAAAGAATATGCAGTTGAAGACACCGATATTACTCTTCAATTAAAAAATAAATTTGAACCTGAGCTTTTTGCAAAAAACGTTGAAAAAATTTTTTATGAGGTGGAAAGCCCGCTGGTTAAGGTTTTGGTTGATATGGAATATGAAGGGATAAATGTAGATGTAGAGTTTCTTAAAAGCTATTCCGATTCTCTTGAAAAAGAAATTATTGATGCTGAAAAAAATGTGTACGAACAAGCAGGGCTTAAATTTAATCTTGCCTCTCCTAAACAATTAGGTGAAGTTTTGTTCGATAAAATGCAGCTTGACTGTAATGCCAAAAAAACGAAAAGTGGTCAATACGCAACAGGTGAAGATGTTCTTATTAAATTATCTAAAGAACATAAAATTTGTGAAGACATATTGATATTTAGAGAACTTACAAAATTAAAGTCAACCTATATAGATGCATTGCCTTCTTTAATTCATCCCGAGAGCGGCCGCGTACATACATGTTATGCACAAGCTGTTGCAGTTACAGGAAGATTAAGCAGCACAAATCCGAATTTGCAAAACATTCCAATCCGTACTGAAAAAGGCAGGGAAATAAGAAAAGCATTTATTCCCAGAGATTCAAATCATGTGCTTGTTTCGGCAGATTATTCTCAAATTGAATTAAGAATAATAGCAGCTATAAGTGGCGACCCCAACATGATTGATGCTTTTAAAAATGATAAGGATATTCACCTTACAACCGCCGCCAGAGTTTTTAATGTTGATGAAGCCGATGTAACAAAAGAAATGAGATATAAAGCCAAAAGTGTAAATTTTGGAATAATATATGGCCAGGGTGCTTTTGGCCTTGCGGAAAATTTAAAAATATCAAAATCTGAAGCAAAGGAAATTATTGATAATTACAAACTTCAATTTCCGGGCATTCAGGCATATATGGATAACACCATAAATTTTTGCCGTGAACATGGTTATGTTGAAACCCTTATGGGGCGCAAGCGCTGGTTGAAAGATATTAATAGCGCAAACTTCACAATACGCAGTTTTGCTGAAAGAAATGCTATTAACTCACCTATTCAAGGCGCGGCTGCCGACATGATAAAACTCGCAATGATTAAAATTCATTCTGAATTAAAAACCCGCGGTTTAAAATCGGCAATGCTTTTGCAAGTTCATGATGAGCTTGTTTTTGATGTTCCAAAAGATGAACTTAATATTGTTAAGCCTCTTATTTTAGAATGCATGCAGAATGCTATGCTTTTACCGAATAATGTGCCATCAAAGGCTGAAATTGGGGAAGGTAATAACTGGTTGGAAGCTCATTAAATTAATATGAAGTTGCAAGTAATATATTGTTATGATGCCTACTGCGGCTGGTGCTTCGGTTTTAGCCCGGTTATAAAAAAATTATATGAAGAATATAAAACTGTTTTACACTTTGATGTTTTGAGTGGTGGAATGATTTTGCCTGAAAAGCCTGTTCACATAACAGCAACTGCATCTTTTATTGAAAAAGAATATCGTAATGTTGAAGAAACTACAGGAGTAAAATTCGGCGAAGATTATTTATGGCATATTAAAAATCCGTCAGACAGTGACTGGTTTCCAAACTCTGAAAAGCCATCTGTAGCCTTATGTATTTTTAAAGAAATTTACCCTGAAAAAGCTGTAACATTTGCAACTGAAATTGAAGAAGCATTATTTATTGATGGCCGCGACCTAACTGATGACAATGCATTTCTTCATATTCTTGAAAAACACAGTGTACGGCCTGAAGCATTTTTTGAGAAATTGCATAACACCGTTTATATTGAAATGGCCCACTACGAATTTGCTATGGTAAAACAATTACAGGTTAGCGGTTATCCTACAGTTTTTGTACAAACTGGAGACACTAAATTTGTTATGATTGCAAGAGGATACACTGATTATGAAACCCTAAAATTAAGGCTGGACGCGGTTATCAGCGAATACAGTTAATTTTTTATTAGCGCCCACGCCATACCTACTACCAATACAAATCCAAAAATTAAAAAAAGAATTCCTGAAGCTTTATTTATTATTATTATATTCTTATAGGTTAATTTTTTGCGGAGTTTACCTGCAAGATTTATCTTAAAAACATCAGCAGTCATATTTATTAATAAACAAATTGTAAAAATTACAATACGCTCATTATAAGAATGTGTAATTGATTTTGTAGTTGCTGCAAACCATAGAGCAATAACACCGGGATTTAATGTATTGATAAAAAAACCCGTAAAGAAAAGGCCTATATGAGTTGACTTTTTAATTTTTATTCCTGCTTCCATTTCCTCTTTACTATGGTATTTTTTAATAAAGAGATAATAAACTCCAATGCAAATAAGCAAGATTCCACCTGCCAAACCAATAGGTTCTTTATAAGTAACAACTTCACCTAAAAGATTACCAAAAAAATTTGCTGTAACAACCCACAATATATCGCTTATCCAAACCCCTGAAATAAAATAAAAGGCTGAAACAATGCCATAATTTATGCGAAGTTTCAAAAGAGTGAATATAACCGGGCCAACTGATATTACCAGTGCAAAACCTAATATTAAGCCGGTAACAACAGCATCAGTCATAATTCAATTTTATAATAATTATTTTAAAAAGTTTTCCCAATCTTCAAGGTTTTTGCCTTTTAAAACACGCGGAAATTTGTGTTGGGCGCCGATTTTACCTTTCGACTTAAGAAAATCAATAAAAACATTTTCAGGATATACTTCAATGAAAACATCTTTTAATGCATGTTTTCTTTCTACAGCATAATCATCATTAAGTTCTTTTAAATATGAATCAATTAAAGCAATCAATTCATTTTTATCAACTTTGTCATCTGTGGCAATATACCATTTGTGTGCAAAGAAATTTCCATACGGTATGCCCGCAACTGTAAACTCAGGAATTGAAATATTTAATTTCTCCGCTGCAAGTGAAAGCGCTTTGTTTAAATTATCAACGCTTAAATGTTCGCCAACGAGGCTTAAAAAATGTTTTGTTCTTCCTGTTATAATTATTTCACTTTTTTCAACATCAATAAACCGCACTGTGTCGCCAATTAAATATCTCCATGCGCCGGCATTTGTACTTATTAAAATTGCGTAATCTTTATTTATTTCCACTTCGTGGATAAGAAGAGGAGTTATGCCTGCTTTTACATTTCCTTCCGAATCAAAATGTTTATCATCAAAAGGGATGAATTCAAAAAAGATGTTGTTGTTTAAAACAAGTTGCATTCCCTTAGTTCCCTGCCTGTTTTGAAATGCAAGGAATCCTTCGCTTGCCAGATATGTTTCGATAAAAATAATTGGTTTGCCAAGTAATTTTTGCAGGCCTTGCTTATAAGGTTCCATAGCAACACCACCATGTACATAAAAACCAAGGTTGGGCCATATTTCATGAATATTTTTGAGATTGTACCTCTCAATTATTTTTTCAAGACATAATTGAAGCCATGCAGGAACGCCAACCATAAAACCTATATCCCAGTCCGGAGCTTTCTCTACTATTTCTTCTAATTTTTCGCTCCAGTCTTTTACGCGGGCAATTTTTTTTCCCGGCTTATATAATCCTAAACCTAAGAACCAAAAAGGAATATTTTTTTGTTGAATTCCGCTAAGATCACCGGCATAATAAGTAGGACCCTTTTGTAGTTCAGTGCTTCCTCCTAACATAAGCCAGCCTTTTCCTATTGAACTAGCCGGTAGGTTTTCATAACGAGTTAAAGTTAATAACTGACGGATACTTGTAATAGTGTTGCTTCGCAGAAGTTCTTTGGTAACAGGAATATATTTACTTGCCGCCTCACTTGTTCCACTGCTAAGTGCAAAATATTTTATTACACCGGGCCAGCAAACATCAGGAGTTCCCTGCAATGTTTTGTGCCACCATTCACCGTAAATTTTATTGTAATCAAATATTGGAACCATCTTTTGAAATGCCTTCCCGCAATGTTTGCTCAGTAGTATTTCATCAAATTTATATTGCTGGCCAAATTCTGTAAAACGAGCTTTGCCAAGTAATTTTTTTAAAACTTTAAGCTGTTGGCTACGCTTATCGCTAACCGGCAGTTTTAATGCCTTTGCAATATATCGCGGAAGTTTTATATCAATAATGGCCATTTAAATGTTTATATAAAAAACAAAAAATATGTGAAGGAGCCGTATGTGTAAAAAAGATACAAGACTTCCTGATTATAGGCTTTTAGCCGATAATTTTATCGGCAAGATAAAAACTTATTTCTAAAATTATACCTGTTACATTCAATGTTGACTTATACTTGTAACCATTGAAAAAAAATTAGGTAGGTTTGTCATTTAAAATTTAAACACATGAAGAAAATTTTTGTTACACTCATTCTAATTGCCACTTTATTTAAAGCCAGGGCTGATGAGGGAATGTGGTTGCCAATGTTATTAGGACAACAAGTTTATGATAACATGGTAAAAAAGGGATTGAAGCTTACCAAAGAACAGTTGTATTCAGTTAATAAATCTTCGTTAAAAGATGCAATTATTATTTTCGGAGGTGGTTGCACCGGTGAAATAGTGAGTAATCAGGGATTGATATTTACAAATCACCACTGTGGTTATGGCGCCATTGCGGCAGCAAGCAGCGTTCAGAATAATTATTTGAAAGATGGTTTTTATGCTAAATCAAAAGATGAAGAAATTCAAACATCATTAACAGTTCAGTTTCTTGATAAAATAATTGATGTAACTGCAGAAGTTGAAAACGGTTTAAAAGGTTTGAGTTGGGAAGACAGAATGAAGAAAATTTCTGATGTTTATAAAAGCATAACCTCTAAATATAGCGATGAAAAAACAGGCATGACTGCAAGAATATACAGCATGTTTAATGGTAATCAGTATATAATGTACACTTATAGAATTTACCGTGATATTCGTTTAGTGGGTACTCCGCCGGAAAGTGTGGGAAAATTCGGCGGCGATACTGATAACTGGGAATGGCCAAGGCATACAGGCGACTTCTCAATCTTCCGCGTGTACGCGGGAAAAGATGGAATGCCTGCTGATTACAGCAAAGACAACGTGCCATTAAAACCCAAACATTTTTTACCGGTTAGTTTAAGAGGTGTAAGTGAAGGAAGTTATGCAATGATTTACGGGTATCCCGGAGGAACAAACCGTTATGAAACAAGTATGGGAATTAAGTTAAAACTTGATATTGACAACCCTTCTTTGGTTGAACTAAGAGATATGAGATTAAAGTTCATGCATGAAAGAATGGTGAAAGACCCTGAAGTAAAATTAAAATTAGCATCAAGCTATGCCGGTATTGCAAACTATTGGAAATTTTTTGACGGAGAAAGCAAACAACTTATTAAATATAATATTTACGGAAAGAAACAGGATTTCGAAAATAAATTTAAAGAATGGGCAAAAGGCAAACCCGAATATGAAAATATCTTTTCGGAATATCAAAAAAATTATGATGCCTGGACCCCATACGCCAAAGAAAGAGTGTATTTGCGTGAAGGTATTTTAGGTTCACCGTTAACATCATTCGCAGCAAGCCTTATGGGGGTTGAGAAAGCGTTAGAAAAAAATTCTGATGTTGATAAATATATTGAAATGGCCAACAAACAAAGGAAGAGATTTCTTGAAGGGGAGGACAGGCCGAGCGATGAAAAAATTATGGCAATGGCGGCTTTAATGTTTCATCAAAATATAGATGAATCTCAACAGCCGGAAGGCGTTTTTGATGCAATAGGAAAATATGGATCATTAACAGATTTGAATACATATTTTAAATGGGCAAAGGATGTGTTTGACAACACAATGTTGATGAATGATGACAAATGGAATTCTTTTACTGCAAACCCCGATATCGCTGTATTACGTAACGATCCTGCTTTTAGCTATGCAGCCTCATTTATGAAAAATTATAATGAAAAGTATCTTGATAAATATTCTGCTTTTTTAGATAAGAACAATGAACTTGCTAAGAGTTATATGAAAGGAATTATGGAAATGAATCCTTCAGCTAAAAAGAATATGTATCCTGATGCGAACTTCAGTATGCGTGTGAGCTATGGTACAGTAAAAAGCTATTCCCCAAAAGATGCAGTTCATTATGATTATGTTACTACTTCAAAAGGAATTCTTGAAAAATATATTCCAGGTGATTATGAATTTGATTTACCTGCAAAACAAATTGAACTTTTAAAGAAAAAAGATTTCGGGCAATACAAAGACAAAGCTCACAACGACCTTGTTGTTTGTTTTATTACCGATAATGATATCACCGGAGGTAATAGTGGAAGCCCTGTTATTGATGGTAACGGCCATTTGATTGGTTTGGCTTTCGATGGCAATTATGAGGCTCTTAGCCATAAACTGGCGTTTGATAAAAACCTTAACAGAACCATTAATGTTGATATAAGATATGTTTTATGGTGCATTGACAAATTAGGAGGTGCAAATAATATTATCTCAGAACTTACATTAATAAAATAATATAAACATGTTCATTTTTGAAACCGCCTCCGGGCGGTTTTTTTTTGCAAAAAAAAAGGGACCAGGATAAAAATCCAGTCCCGTTTTAAATCCAATATCCTATGAAAAACCTATTGCCTTAAAAGCATTAAATGTGCCATTAAAAAAATGAGTTTAACTAGAATTAAAAAAGTAAAAGTTATTCCACAAAAGAGACAAAAAGTTTAATTTCCGGGAATTATTTTTCCCAATTTGTTCCAAATAGATTTTTATAAATTATTGGCAACATTTATGTAATTAACTCGTTGCAATGGAAAATATAATTTACTTAAATATTGATGGCAGAGATACTTTCGGAAAAGTTTCGAGAGTTTCAAATAAAATGCAGGAAATGTTTAGAATTATATTTAAAGATGGATATGAAAATATTTTTTTTACTGACGTTGAAAGCGGAGAATGGATAGAAGAAGATTTAGGTTTTACTGAACTTGCAAAAGTCGTTGGCAGCCAGATAAGAAGATTTTTAAAAGCTCCGTTTCATGTTCCGAAAATTTTATCGTGGTACAAAAAAATTGAGAAAGGCAAAATATTGAATTTTGGATTTTTCTCTTTTAAAAGCGGGGATCAAAAAATTTATGAAATATACGACCATAACCGAAAGTACCGCTACACTTTAGTTGATATGCAAAACAATGAATGGCAGCTATTGTCCGGTGCAGAATCTGATGATTGCGATGAAATAGATCCCTTGTTTATTGATAAAGTAATAAATATTCTTCCGCTATATTCCCATTAAGCGTTTAAGCAAATAAAATTAATTGTGAAGGTTGTACCAACACCTAATTGCGATTCAACTTCCACTTCAGCTTTGTGAGATTGTAAAATATTTAATGTAGTTGCCAGGCCCAATCCCATTCCATTTCTTTTAGCTGTAAAATAAGGTTCAAACAATCTTGAAATGTTTTCCTCACTAATTCCACATCCTGTATCTGAAATTTTTAAAGTGTGAAACTCACCGGCGCTTGTAATAGAAATACTTAACTCCCCTCCTTGTTCCATAGCTTCAATTGCATTAATAATAATATTAAGTAAAGCAATTTTCAGTTTTTCCAAGTCGCCGCTAATTATGCAGTCGCCATCCGGAAAATTCTTTTGCAGTTTTATTTTCTTTAAAGTTAGCCGGTCCATAGCAACCTTTAAAGTCTCATCCAAAACAAATTTTAATTCTACAGGTTTCTCTTCAATTGTTGTTGACCTGCTGCTATTAAGTAATTCGGCGATTAAAACTTCTATTCTTTTACTGTTTCTCTTTATTATGTCAAGGAAAACAGAATTTTCTTCAGCACTGCCTTCAGGCGAAATTTGATCTAAGGAAAGATTAATATTGTTTAAAGGATTTCTTACCTCATGAGCAAGAACATTTACAAGCCTGTCGGCCATCCCTTGTTTTTCTAAACGCAGTTTAGATTTCTCAACTTTTTTTAGGTTTGTAATATCATGCAATATTCCCTGTAGATAATTTCCATTTTCATCAAATTCATTTGAAATAGAAATAATGCAATATTTAACTGCTCCTGATGATGAAACAACTGTTACTTCCTTATTATCTATTTCAAGGCCTTCCTGATTAAGAAATGATTCTTTGTCTTGTTCAGAAAGAAAATCTAAAAGGCAGCTGTTCAGCAATTCATCCTTCGACTTTTCAAACATATTTTCTGCGGCTTGGTTTACATCAAGGAAGACATAATCTTTACTTGAAATAAATGCAGCATCAGCGGCTCTTTCAAAAATATTCCTGAACTTTCTTTCATTTGCCTTTAATGCTTTAAGAGACTTATCTCTTTCAATTGCATATCGAATACTTCTTTCCAGCTTCTCAGGGTCTAATTCCGATTTTATCAGATAATCAACAGCGCCTGCTTGCATAGCAAGAATATCAACCTGATGATTTCCCTTTCCTGTTAATAGTATGAAAGGGTGGTTCCAGCCATTGTCGGTGGCATCTTTAATAAGATCCAG
>JAFDXB010000060.1 GCA_018268175.1 Bacteroidota bacterium
GTTGAGATCTTTTCCTGCTTCAGCATTTTTATCTTTCATTAAAATGGAAAGCTGAGAAGGTGTAAGGTTTTTAATATCAACGCCGGGCGGTAAAATACCCTCAGGAATTTGAGGAGATTGAGAAAAAACTGAAATAGAAAATGTTATAAAAACTAATAGAAAATACAGTTTCAGGATGCCTGAGTTCTTTCTTGCCATGTGATTAATTCAGAATGAGAGCAAATATAAAGCTATAATTTAATGGAAAGATATTCATTCCATATTTCTTCAACTATGTGAGCCGCCGGCTGAATTGAGTGTATCAAAGAACTTACTTGCCCGATTTCGAGTTCACCTTCAATAAGGTCGCCTTCAAACATTCCGCGTTTTGCCCTTGCTCTGCCCAGAAGATTTTTTAATCCTTCTTCATCCATACAAGTTGCTTCGGCTCTGGCAACCCTTTCAAAAAAATCATTTTTCAAAAGCCTAACGGGAGTAAGTTTTTTAAGAGATAAAACAGTGTCACCTTCTGAAGCTTCAATAACGGCATTTTTAAAATTCATGTGGCTGGTTGCCTCTTCACTTACAACAAATCTGCTTCCTATCTGCACAGCAGAAGCGCCTAACACAATTGCGGCCTTCATTTGGCGGCCTGTGGCAATTCCGCCGGCGGCGATAACAGGGATTTTTACAGATTTCGCAACTGCAGGAACCAAAACAAAAGTTGTGGTTTCTTCACGGCCATTGTGACCACCGGCTTCAAAGCCTTCCGCAACAACAGCATCGCAACCTGCCTGTTCGGCTTTTATTGCAAATTTTGAACTGCTAACAACATGTACTACAGTAATTCCATGTTCTTTTAATTTGCTTGTCCATGTTTTTGGGTTACCCGCTGAGGTAAAAACAATCGGAATTTTTTCTTCAATTATAGTTTTAATATGTTCCTCCACATCAGGATAAATTAAAGGAACATTTACAGCAAAAGGCTTATCTGTTGCATTTTTACACTTTTTTATATGTTCCTTTAAAATTGGCGGATACATACTTCCACTGCCAATAATCCCCAGCCCACCGGAGTTGCTTACAGCAGATGCAAGGCGCCATCCGCTCGCCCATATCATGCCGGCCTGAATAATAGGCTTTTCAATATTAAAAAGTGAAGTGATTAATGAAGTATCCATACAAAAAAATTATGCTTCGGAGGCAACACCACCAAGATCTATAGCTGTATTATCGCCAACATTAAGGTTTCGCGAAGCTCCTTTAACTTCGGCATCACTGCCGATGAGAGAATTTTGCAAAACTATTTCTGAAATATTTGAATATGAACCGATGATTGAATTTTTTATAATTGCATTGTGAACAATAGAATGCTCTCCCACAGAAACGTTTGGCCCAATAACGGAATTTTTTATAACGCAGCCCTCACCAATTGATACAGGCTGAATAATTATTGTGTTGATAAAATTTTCGCGGCCGGGCACTGTTCCCGGAAATTTTTTAAGGATAATACTGTTGCTTTGAATTAATGATTCTTTTTTGCCACAATCGAACCAGTGTTCTACTTTGAAGGATTTAAATTTAGCACCTTCTGAAATCATGCATTCAATAGCTTCTGTTAGACTGAACTCTTCGTATTTTTTATGATTATGCTCAATTATTTTTTGCAGGCAGGAAAAAAGAATTGCTGTTTCTTTTATTTTATAAACACCCACAAGGGCGAGATTGCTTTTAGGAATTGCAGGTTTTTCAACAACTCTGAAAACATATCCATCATCTGCAAGTTCAGCCACGCCGAAATTGCGAGGGTCATCAACTTTTTTAATACCGAGCATTGAGTCGGGAGAATTTATAACTGCATTAATATCGTATTCGGCGATAGTATCACCGAGAATAATCAGTATTTCGTCGTTATCAACAAATTCTTTTGTGAGTAAAATTGCGTGGCCAATGCCATGCCTTTCATTTTGGTTTATAAAAATGCAATTAAGATCGGGGTACGTTTCAGTAACATACGATTGAATTTTTTCGCCGAGGTAGCCGATAATAAATATAAATTCATTAATGCCGGAATCCCGAAGCTGGTCTATTATAATGCTAAGGATAGTTTTTCCTGCAAGTGGAATCAGAGCTTTAGGTTGAGTATAAGTATGAGGCCGAAGTTTTGTTCCGGCTCCGGCCACGGGAATAATCGCCTTCATTTTAAAATTTGATTAGCCTGTGAAAGTAGGCAAAAAATCAATTTTTATCAACTTAGTAGTGTTAATAGGGCAATAATAACGTCTGACATAAATTTTTATACCCCAAAAATCCCCCTTATGGGGTATATGAAATACCAACTTATAAGGTTATTTTAGCTTTTTATAATTTATAACCTCAATCCTGCCATTATGAAATTTTACAAACTCTTTTTCTTATTCTCTGTTTTGCTTTTTGCCTCATGTAAAAAGAATGACATAACAACCTATAAAGGTTATTTTAATGAAGGCAAATTTTTTACAACAAAGCCGGGAACTGATCCTTTGATGCACCGAATAATAGATGAATTAAAATTACAGAGCACAAAAAATCCGAACCTCATTGAATTAATATCATCAAAGCATGGCTACCCTGTGTGGGATAAAAGCCGCAAAATTGGAAAACATGAATTGCAACATTTCGGCGAGGCTGCCGGAGATACTATTGTTTACATACCGCTTGCACCTGAAGGTGAAGATAAAGTTTCAGCTTTCTTTTATGTAATTTTAAAAGGATCAATAAGTATTCAGCTTTATAATAAATACGATTATGAGCAATTTGGGTTTGACACTTTAGTTAGTAATAACTCCCACAACCTTGCATTGCAGTTTATGATTCTTGATTATTTAAGCTTCGGGCATAAAGATTTTAAAATTCTTGATGAAAGAATTTTGAAGGATTTTGATATTCACCCGGATATACCTGCTGAAGACAGAACTGTGCACATTGACAATTTAGAAAAAATAGATTTGGGGAGAGGAATAGAGCAATGGACGGTATCAATTTGCACTAATGTGCGATATTTAAAATGCAGTAGCGGCAGATGTTGTTCAGACGGAAGTTGTGGGGCATGCGCAGATGCAGGTTGTTGGAAAACAAAAATATCATGCAAAACCAGTTATATATCTGTATATAACGATGGTTCCTTAGATGCAGGTGGTGGTGGCGGGTCGCCATATAACCCACCTTTTCCTGAAGGCGGTGGAGTTGGAGGCGGTGAGCATTCAGGTACTGTTTCCACAATACCACAACAATGCAATCCAACACCACTAATAGTAAACGGTTTGCCGCCCTGTACTAAAGGGAATGGTTTGGGATGGGAAGTGGTGGAATTAAATCAAAATTCTTATAACTTGACATGGTTAAAAAACATGTTAGAATTAAATTTTACACAACAAGAATTTTTATCTGGCCAACCAGAATTAATTAATCAGTTAATAAATTATTTAAATTCAAATTCGTCACCCCAAGAAAAACAAGCCATTTCTTTAAGCCATATAAACAGAATGATTGAAGATCAAAAATATTTTTTATTTGTACAAAATCACTTAATTGAATATAATACGAATTCTGGGGTATGGTGGGAGAACGACAGAATTATTTCTCAGTTTAATTTTAATGTAGGGGAAGACCCATACAATTTTTATGGTGAATTAACTGCTCAGGAAAAAGAATTGATTAAGCTTTTTCCGGTTGAGGCTTTTATTATGGGAATAATAAATAAGCCTAAAGCAATTTCAATGTCAAGATCCAAATTTGTTGAAGGAGGATTAAATGATAAGCACGATGCCTTTAGACATGCATATTTTAATGCTTTGAATTCAAGAGATTGTAGGCCTGATATTGTATTCCGTTTTGCAAATGCACATGAAAGCGAAGTTCCACAACAATTAATTTTGGAAAAACAGATGGATACCCATAATAATATAGTGGGTATTAATTATTGTTCAACATGTAATTTATTTACAAGTGATGTATCTATTGCAAATGGCATTATTAATAAATTAATTAATGGTGAATTGGTTTATTTAAAACCTGTAGAGCCCACCCCTGACACAGGTAATGGAATAAATAATGATTTTTGGCAAATAAACGGAAACCCCAAATTGGGGAAGCATGGTATTAATGAATACACTCAAATTGTAAGAACAAATGAATAAGTTATTAATTATATTATTTTTTTTAATTGGTGTTAGCTGCAATTTATTTAAAACTACTACCATAACATTGGTAAACGAAACTCCCCATTTTATAGACAGTGCCGTCATAATATTAAATTTAAAAAAAATTAAAATAAATAATATCCCTCCGGGTTTTGACACTTTAATTACAACCGATAAAATAAGCGGAAGGGATATAGTAATTTATTCCAATATTTATAAAAATAATTTTATCGCTGATAAGTACTTTTATTTCGATGATTTAGGATTAAGTA
>JAFDXB010000061.1 GCA_018268175.1 Bacteroidota bacterium
AAAATCCAAAATCCAAAATCCAAAATCCAAAATCCAAAATCAAGAAATCCAAAATCAAGAAATCCAAAATCAAGAAATCAAGAAATCAAAAATTATTTACGATTTACGATTGTGTGATTTTAGATTTACTATTTTAGATTGGGTGATTGGAGAAAATCCAAAATCCAAAATCCAAAATCCAAAATCCAAAATCCAAAATCAAGAAATCCAAAATCAAGAAATCCAAAATCAAGAAATCAAAAATCAAAAAATCCAAAATCAAAAATCAAGAAATCAAAAATCAAAAAATCAAAAATTATTTACGATTTACGATTGTGTGATTTTAGATTTTAGATTGTGTGATTGGAGAAATCCAAAATCAAAAAATCCAAAATCAAGAAATCCAAAATCAAGAAATCAAAAAATCCAAAATCAAAAATCAAAAAATCAAGAAATCCAAAATCATCACAAACTCCCCCCAAAATGGCCCAAAATATGTGAATAAATTTAATAAATTAACAAAAATATGTTAGTATCTTCACCAATTAATCTATTCCGTCCTACTAAAAGCTGCTCCTAAATTTTATTAATATGAAATTGCTTAATTTAAAGGCGGTAGCAATATATGTAATGCTGATTATTGCCTCAGTTAATGTGTCTGCACAGGTATTACTTAGCAACTCAACGGGCAACGATAATGTACTTATAGATTTTTCAGCTTCTATGCCCACTACCGTGGGAACCAATACAGGTACTCCTTTCGCAGGAAAAGGTTTTAGGTCAAATCCCAACAATACAACTTACGCAGGATATTTGAATTCAAATGCTTGGTCTGTAAACGGTTCTGTTTATGGTAATAATGTTGGAAGCCCTTATAACTTAGGAGTTCATGCTCCTGCAAACAACCAAGGTGGAATATATGCTTCTACTTATTCGCCCAATTCAATTGCAGACCCTGCTATGTTAATTCAACCTTCCGGTAGCAGTCCTAGCACATTTGCAGGTACAACCGGAGGCACTATTGATCTTCGTTTAAAAAATAACGATGCAACTCTGCCAATAACATCAATAAAAGTATCCTACGATATTTTGATGCATAATGACCAGGAACGAAGTTCTTTTATAAAGTTTTTCTATTCTACAACCGGGACAAATAATTCAGACTTTATTGAGGTTGCATCTGCTTACTTTGAAACACCTACAGAATCTGATTTTGATCCGTGGCATAAAATAGATGGGGCAACTCCGGGCGCTCCTACAAGAGAATTTAATATTTCATTTGGCTCAAACGTGGCAGTTGGTTCAAATTTTTACGTTAGATGGCAAATTGGCGATGCTGCCGGTAGCGGCAGCAGAGATGAAATGGGCCTCGATAATATTTATATTAAAGCAAACTTTTCAAGCCCTTGTACTCCTCCCGCAACCACCGCTAGTGCATTATCATTTTCAAATGTATTATCAAACCAGATGGATGTTGGTTTTACCCGTGGAAATGGTACCGGTGGAGTTATTGTAGTTGCTTCTACAAGCAATTCTCTTGGGGCAAGCCCTCTTACCGGACTCAATTACACTGCAAATAATATTTTCGGTGCAGGTGATGCAATTGGTAACGGCTATGTTGTTTTTAAAGGTAACGCACCTACTTATCCTACAAATACAGCCTTAAATTTTTCTGTTTTTGGCCTCAACTCGGGTACAACATACTATTATTATGTTTTCGAGTATAACACTGTATCAAATCCATGTTATATTGCTTCTCCACGTACAGGCAACCAGGCTACTGCAGGAACAAGCGGTTCAACATCGCCAACAGGATATTTTAAATCCCGTGCCAACGGAAATTGGAATAATGTTTTAACCTGGAGTTCCTCTGCTTCGGCAGGAGGCCCCTGGATAAATTCAAGTCTAAAACCAACTTCTGCTGCAGCAGGAATATTTATTGAAAACGAAGTAAAACTAACCGGCCCTGAAACCGGAAGAAATATCTCTATAGAAAGCAGCGGTATTATTGACTTGAACGGAACAACTTCAAACGCAGGATACCTGCTTTCTGTTTATGGAAACACCACAAATACACTATTAATTAAAAACGGCGGAAAGCTTATTGTCTGGGGTAAAAAACCTGTTTTCCCTGACGGGGGTAAGGCGGAAATACAGGCAGGCGGAATGATTGAAGCACAGGGAAACACTAATGGAGAAAGTGATGACTTAGCTCAAGCGTTAAGTGATTTCAAGTTTTTAACAAATGCAATCTTCCATTGGAAAACATCAATATTTACTTTCTCAACCGCAAACATTAAGTATTTTAACGATGATACCGAGATACCTATATTTAGAATTTCACAAAATGTAAATGCCGGAGCAGGAACTACTACAAATATTTATGGTGTACTTGATGTAACCGGAGGATACACAGTTACATGGCAGAATAGTGGGTTAAAAATTTTCCGTGATGGTATTTCCGGAGCGGGGAAAGTAGTGCAATCATCAAATTGCGGATTATTTACTTTTGATGGGAATGCGGTTATATCCGGAACCGGAATAATTGAATTGAATAATGGAGGAATAAATATCGCGTCCCGATCCGGTTCATACTCACTTACAACATTGCCACGAATTACCCGTTTAGGTTCAGATAAAATTATTAATGGATCAATTTTTAATGTTCAGAGTGCTGATGGCACATTCTATACAGATAACTATGTGCTTTCAGGTACTACAAATTTTGTGTTACAGCCGAGAGGTGTCTTAGGCATAGGGTCTGCAGATGGGATTACAACTGGTGCTACGGGAAATATTCAAACAACAGGAAGAAGTTTTAGCGATGAAGGATATTATGAATATAATGCTCCCTTCGACCAGGTAACCGGAAATGCTCTTCCACTTAAAGTGCAGCGATTTTTCGTGGGGTCAAAATTAGGAAGCCCTGCTCCCAAAAAAGTTTACCTTACAAATCCTTCTATAGAGATTACACCGGGTGCCGCCGGCACATCAATTCTTAACATATTTAATAATGATGACGAATTTGTTACAGATGATAAACTGCTTTTTTTAAATTGTCTGTTAAACACTCCGTTGGCGGCGGGATATAATTTGTCATCCGGCAAAATATCCGGAAATCAAAATACGGAGATAACCTTTTTAGGTTCAAACACAATTTCATTGCCGTTTAAAAATAATACATCATTTGGGAAATTGATTTTTAATAAAACTCAGCCATCCGGAATTACCACTGTTACTTTTATGAATAACCCGGCATTTCCAACAATTCCGTTTACTTTCAATATTTATAAAGGCATTGAATTTGACCCTGCAAATATTTGTACAGTAAATTTTCATAAAGAAAATATAGTATTAAAATCAAATCAGAATGCAACCGCATATTTCGGAGAGGTATCTAATAATACTGTAATCACCAACATTACAAACCTTATAATAGAAAGGTATATCCCTTCAGATGCTGCTCACGGAAAATCATGGCAAATACTATCGGTTCCTTTGAAGGCAGGTGTGAACAATCAAACAATAAATGCTTCATGGCAGGAAGGTGCTGCACCGTTGGCTAATCCAAATCCGGGTTACGGAACCATAATTACAAGTAAAGAATTAAACGCAACCACCAAAGGTTTTGATATTTATACTCAGCCGGGGTCAACTATTAAACTTTATAACCCCGATAAAGGTGCAAACGGCGACTGGGTGGATACTGTAAAAAATACTACCACCGAATTTATAAACCGTAATTTACCTTGGATGTTTTTTGTTCGTGGCGACCGCTCAGTTACCGCCTATAATGCACCAAGCAACCCAACCACCCTCAGAGTTAAAGGAACACCCTACTATGGATATTCAACAGATGCGCCACCTCTTCTTGATTTCTCAGCACGGCTTGGAAAATTTGTGAGCGTTAATAACCCGTATGCTTCCGCAATTGATATGAATAAAGTTAACTTTTCAGGAATGGGAGTAAAGCGTTGGTATGTATGGGATCCTTTATTAAATGGTAATTATGGCTTAGGTGGTTACCAAACTATATCATTCCCTAACTGGTATGCAACACCGGGAGGAACAGCAAACTTTGCTAGTAATACACCATATCCGATAATTGAATCAGGACAAGGATTTATTGTGAAAATACCACTTAGTGGCACACCGCAAATACAATTTGAAGAAAATGACAAAGTAACCTCCTCGCGGACTACTGCTTTCCGACCTGCAGTGGAAATGTCAACTTTAAGCGCAACCTTATTTACAGCTTCAGGAATAGTTGCTGATGGGGCACTTTCTGTTTTTGACAGCGGTATTGTGGATGGCGATGCCAAAAAACTTCCGCAAGGCGGAGAGAATTTTGGTATTTTAAAAGGAAATGAAATTCAAACAATAAATTTCATGAGTATGCCCAAAGTGGGAGATACAATTCAATATTATATTTCCAATTTAAAAACCGGTGGATACCTTTTGAAATTCAATGCCACGAACCTTACCACAAGTAACCGGGTGTTTTTCCACGACAGGTTTTCAAATACAAAACAAGAAATAAGCCTTTCCGGCGAAACGCAGTTTGAAATTGGAGTTACTACGAATGCAGATTCAAAAAAATCGAACAGGTTTTATTTAACCTTCGGTAAAAAAGTGAAACCTGATTATACAAACCTTCCATTACCAACCAAGGTTGAAGTTTTTGAGGTTGAGGTATATCCTAACCCTGTTTCAGGAAAGATAATTAATGTAAGTTTAAAAGAAATTCCTGCCGGAAGGTATATGGTTTATGTACGTGATGTAAACGGCATTATTCATTATTCCCGCGCTGCGGATGTAAACGGCGACGGAAAGATAATTCAGGTAAAATTACCCGCAACGGTTGTGGCAGGTAGTTATAATGTAGTTGTAGAAGGTGCAGGTGTAAGGAAGAGTGGAGTGGTTGTGGTTGAATAATTTTTCAGCCAGGGCAAATGTCCCACCGGCCGAAATTCGCTGTTGGTGATAACACCATCAGCGGCGAAAAATTGTCGCCCTCGTTGGAGTTATCTCCAACGAGATTTGCGTTTGCTATTTGTGATAACGCCAACAGCGGCGGAAAGAGAAACAAAGTGAGCCGTTGGTGATAACACCATCATCGGCGGATGGTTGACGATTAAATGTGCTGTTGGTGATAACACCAACAGCGGCAACACCAACAGCGGCAACACCAACGGGCGGCGAAAAATTGTCGCCCTCGTTGGAGTTATCTCCAACGAGATTTGCGTTTGCTATTTGTGATAACACCAACAGCGGCGGAAAGAGAAACAATGTTAGCCGTTGGTGATAACACCAACAGCGGCAACACCAACAGCGGCAACACCAACGGGCGGCGAAAGTTATCTTTTTGTCGCCCTCGTTGGAGTTATCTCCAACGAGATTTGCGTTTGCTATTTGTGATAACGCCAATAGCGGCGGAAAGAGAAACAAAGTGAGCTGTTGGTGATAACACCAATAGCGGCGAAAAATTTTAATTTTTTTGCCTCGGCAGGTGTCCCACCGGCCGATTTTACTATTCGACGCCCTCGTTGAAGTTATCTTTTTGTCGCCCTCGTTGGAGTTATCTCCAACGAGATTTGCGTTTGCTATTTGTGATAACGCCAACATCGGCGGAAAGAGAAACAATGTTAGCCGTTGGTGATAACACCAACAGCGGCAACACCAACGGGCGGCGAAAGTTATCTTTTTGTCGCCCTCGTTGGAGTTATCTCCAACGAGATTTGCGTTTGCTATTTGTGATAAC
>JAFDXB010000062.1 GCA_018268175.1 Bacteroidota bacterium
ATTATAATTACAGATCCTGCGGCGCCATAAACTGAAGAAAAATTACTTGCGCCAAGATATTTGCTTATTAATATTTTACCAAATAAAAAAAGACATGCTGTAATTAATGCCCCTACCAAAACATCTTTCCATTTTATTTTAGCATCAGGAAGAATTTTAAAAATAATCGCAAATATCAAAGTTGAAAGAAATACAGAAAGAACATTATCAGATATTACAACAAAACTCTCTCCTGAACTTCCCAGTAGTTCTTTAAGTTTAGATATCAAAGCTGTGGCAAATGCGCTTAACATTAGTGAAACAAGTAAAACAAACCCCAGACTAATAATCAGGGAAAAAGAAATAAGCCTGTCAACTACTATTCTCCACCATGCCCTTGTACTTTTTATTTTCAAACCCCAAATTTTATTTAATGAATCTTGCATTTCGCCAAAAATGCCGGTAGCACCAACTATTAATACTATGATACTAATAATAGTTGCTACCTTACTTCCGGAACTTAAATGTATATTCTGAATCATTTGTTCTATTTGAATGGCAGCATCACTACCCACCAGCCCATTAATTTCTGAATAAATTTTTCCCTGCATTGCTTCCTTCCCGAAAAAAAAACCTACAACAGAAATCATTATTATTATAAGAGGGGCAATTGATAATGTAGTATAATATGCAAGTGATGCACTGTATTTAATAACATTATCAGCCAAATACTCAGTAAACACCTGTTTTACAAAAGTGAATGCTGATTTGAATTTATCCCTTACTGCCATATCTCGATTCCTATATACACTATAATTATACCATGTAATTTTTTCCCCATATTTTATACCCAAATAATTTGTGACCATAATACACATAAAAATGTAACTCTTTGAAGGATAGGTATATGATTTGCGAAGAGAGAAGTGATTTTCAATATTTTTATAAAAAACCGGGGTGTATTTCAGCTGGCAACAAAATTGAAAGTAATAAAGCATAAGCTGACCATATGAATTTCAAATCTTTTTTAAACCTCGATACTTTGAAAGTTTTAATTATAGACGATGAAACTGATATCTGTTATTTACTAAGTACATTATTAAAGCAGAAAAGTTTTGAACCACAATTTGTGAATACCTTATCAGAAGCGGAAAAAGCGCTGAAGGCCATTTCGCCAAAAATTGTTTTTTTGGATAATCATTTACCGGATGGTTTGGGAATAAATTTTCTTGAGCACATTAAACAAAATTATCCTGAAACTAAGGTTGTAATGATTACTGCCCACGATACTGCAGATGCAAGAAATTTTGCATTAAAAAATGGAGCAGATCTCTTTATAGGAAAACCATTTACAAGAGATATGGTTTATTCTGCAGTTGACGAGATTTTAAATTGAGTATAAAATGCCACAAATTGTAGAAATAAAAAAACTTTTGTAAATGTTACCTCTATACCAGCCTTCATTTCAACAAAAAATAAATTACCTTTTAAATTCATTGACCAACATTCAAAAAGTAATGGATGATGTAGCATGTGAGGTTGATGACATAAACCTAAGCAGCGCAATTTCAGGTATAGCATCTGAAAGTTGCAGATACATTTCAGAATTATTTTCTGAATGCAAAAGATTTGGGCTTAATGTGAATACAACAGTTTCAGATTATTTTGAAGATCATCAGGATATGATTTACACTGGAAAGCTTAATTACATTGTTGAAAGTAATGAAACAAAACTTGAACAAGCCTATAATATAATTTTAGATGAACCTCACCCGTTTATTCACTTAAAACAAATTATGGGGCTTCAATTGAATAGCCTTAAATCCGCATTTTCTAAACTTAAATTATTAAATATTTCCCGCTCTCAGGAAATGATATAAGTTTATAGGAAAGGTTGCAGAAAGATAATTTAATATGATGTTCGATTTCAATAACCTTCCTTTTTATATAAAATTTGCTCTTAAGCTTCTGATAATTTATTTATTGTGTGTTTTTATTATTCAAGGGCAAAATGTATTAATACCGCTTATATTTTCAATAATACTCTCGATACTGCTATTGCCGATAACAAACTTCCTTGAAAGAAAATTGAAATTCGGTAAAGTTGCAGCAAATTTTTTTCCTGTTTTGCTCGCTCTTCTGCTAATCGCAGGATTAATATATTTCTTCAGCCGTGAGATAGCATCATTTCTTCAGGATATACCGACACTAAGAAAAAATCTGGAAAATCATTATGCAACACTTCAAAGATGGGTTTTTGAAAAATTCGGCGTAAGCCTTAAAAACCAAAGCTATTTTATAAACACAGCTACTTCAAGTGTTATAGACAGTGGCTCGGTTGTTATAGGACAAACATTTTTTAAAATAACGCACACTCTTTTTTACATTATTCTTGTTGCTATTTATTCATTTTTGATTTTGTATTACCGGCACATGATAAAACAATTTCTTTTATCAGTTTTCAGAAAACAATATGAATTACAAGTGAATGAAGTATTGGTAGAATCAAAGGCCATTATACAAAAATATATGGTGGGCCTCATTATAGAAATGGGAATAATTTCAGCATTGAATGTAACAGTGCTATTGCTTATAGGTGTTGAATATGCAGTGTTTTTAGGAATTCTTGCCGGAATATTAAATATAATTCCATACATAGGAATAATAATGGGGATTTTATTCGCAGTTTTGGTAACCCTTACCACAACTACAGGCTTAAATCAAATTTTTTGGATCATAATTTCTTTTGAAATAATCCACTTTTTCGATTCTAATCTTTTAATGCCGAGAATTGTAGGTTCAAAAGTTAAGATAAATGCATTAATTACAATTATTGGAGTTGTAATTGGCGGCACCTTGGTTGGTTTGCCCGGAATTTTTTTAGCGTTGCCTGTAATTGCTATTTTAAAAATAATTTTTGACCGTGTAGATGATTTAAAGCCATGGGGAAAAATGATGGGGGATGATACAGAACACAAAAAAAGTAACCTGTATCTTAAACTTGAAAAAATAAGGATTAAAAAGAAACGCACAATAATCCCCGACAATCCGGATGAAATCCACACTTTATAAATGAGAATTGATTTCCACAAGTAAAATTTACAATTGTGGCTCAATTTTTTAAATACAAAGTGAAATAAAATTTAACTACTATGAATCAGAAATCGTTAATCATTGTATCACTTTTTACATTAGCTGTAACTTTAAGCAGTTGCGAATTAGCCAAAGGCATTTTTAAAGCAGGAATGTGGACCGCTGTAATAATAATTGTTGCAGTAGTTGCATTGATTTTATTCCTTGTTGGTAAAGCAAAAAAATAGAATTCACGCCAATAATACTTTGGCAGGAATTTGGTTTAACTAAGCATGAAATAAACAAATTTTATAAAATTAAAATCAATTTTTATGAGTTCTAAATTGTTAACAGGCGTATTATTAGGCGCTGCCGCAGGATTAGTAGTAGGAATTCTTTATGCACCTGATAAAGGTTCTGAAACAAGAAGAAAAATAGCAAAGAAAGGTGGAGAATGGTCTGATGACGTAAAAAACAAATTCAACGAATTGGGTGAAACTATTTCAGAAAAATTTGACAGCATCAGAGACGAAGCCGGCAACTTAATTCAAAAAGGAAAGGGATACATGGATAAAGCTAAGGGTTCGGCAGAAACCATGGCAGCAAACATGAAAAGTAATTTATAAAAAAATTTAAGCCCGATATTAAGATTTTAATAATGACAGAAGCAGAAGAAAAAATACAAACTCCAGGAAAAGAATTTGACGCTCTTTTTAGTAAAGCAACAAATTATGTAGAAACGAATGCAGAATTATTGAAACTTAAAGCAGTAAAAAAGTCTGCAGATATTGTTTCTTCTATTGTAAGTTCAATTGTTGTGGGAATAGTATTTTTTATATTCTTTATTTTGTTAAATATTGGATTAGCATATCTTTTAGGTAATCTGCTTGGATATACTTACATAGGATTTTTAATTCTGTCAGCATTCTACCTTATCATCGGGCTTATTTTAAAAGCAAATGGTAATAAATGGATTAAGATACCAACCGCCACAGCATTCATAAAAAGCATCACTAAGTAATGGAAATTAACAATGCAAAAGATCTTGATGAAGCTATAATAGCGTTGCAGAAGAAGAAAGTTGAGCAACAGAATGAACTTATCGAACAGTTTGACAGAATGAAAAAAAGTGTGAATCCTGTTAATCTGGTGCGAAGTTCAATAAGCACTGTAACTCATACTCCGGAATTAAAAAGCAGTACAATTAAAACTGCTCTGGGTATAGGTTTGGGGTTACTCACAAAAAATATGTTCTTAGGTAAGGCTACGCCAATTATCAAAAACTTAGTAAGTAATGCTGTTGAGAAAGGAGTTGAAAACGGTATTTCAGATACAACTCTGTATTTAAAGTCGTATGGTAAGGCCATTTATGACAATTTGTTTAAAAGGAAATCTAAATCTAAAGTGAAAACCTAGATTAACACCAAACTGATTGCTGATTATTTTTTAACTACAAAAAAAAATTTGCAATGGAAAAATCACGCAACGAGGGAAGAAACCCCAATCATCAACAAAATACAGCTAACAGCAGAGACACTTCGTCAAAAGGAAGAGAAGAGCAGGTAGTTAGCCAACCGTCAAAAACATCATCATCTGATTCATCAAATGAAAGAAACAGAAATGAATCTTCGAATAAATCATCTGATTCATCAAGAAACAGCATGACAACAAATTCAGAGAACATTTCTTCAAGAAATCCGAATACAAAATCTGATGAAAACAGAAGATCAGAAAACTCCGGTAATGACCGTGGCCGTCAGGAAAACTTAACTGATACAAGCAGAGGAACTCTTGGCAGAACCCAGGATGTTAGTTCTTCAAATAAAGAAAAAGGTTTTAAAGAAGGACAACAAGACAATCAAAAAGGATTACAATCAGATACAGAAATTCCTAAAATAGGAAAAGATGATGCTGAGAAAACTCAAAGGCAATCGCCAAACATGTAGAATAATAACAGGCAAAATAAAAAAGGGTTCAAATTAAATTTTGAACCCTTTTTATTAGAATCAATTTCAATTTTTACCTCTCAAATAAATCAATTGTAATTGCATCAGTTTCTAATTTTTAAAATGGATATCCTATTGCAATATTAATAACAATATTTTCCCTTCGCCATGCACTGCTGCCAAAATCAATTTTATCAAAAACCCATCTCTCACCTTCAGGTAAATACGGCTTTCTAAAAGGAATGCCCACATCTAAACGAATTAGTAAAATCGTTGCATCAAACCTTACACCTACACCTCCTGAAACCGCAATTTCTTTGAACCAGTCCTTAGTGAGTTTAGACTTTGGCCCAAATTGAATAGTATCCTTTGTCCATATATTTCCTGCATCAGAAAACACAGCTCCCTTTAATTTCCCGGCAATAGGGAAACGCAGTTCATTATTCATTAGTATTTTAAAATCTCCCCCAATAGTTTGAAAGAATTTCTGATCTTCAGCTGTTGGCTTATAAGAACCCGGCCCCACACTTCTTACAGAAAACCCTCTTAAAGAATTTGTTCCACCAATAATATATTGTTTTGTAAAAGGAAGCAAAGCAGAATTATTATATGGTATTCCAATG
>JAFDXB010000063.1 GCA_018268175.1 Bacteroidota bacterium
ATCACTTTTCAATAATTCACCAATCACATAATTTCCAATAAATCCGGTGCCCCCGGTAACTAATATCCGCTTCATTTACACAATTATAAGTTCCGGAACAGGCACAACAAATTTTCCATCCCATTGTCTGATATAATTCAATTGTTTCATAATTTCTTCCTTCAAATTCCAGGGGAAAATTATTACAAAATCAGGCTCATGTTCTTTTAAAAACGCTTCATTTACAACAGGAATATGGCTTCCGGGCAAAAACATATTTTGTTTATGCGGATTAGCATCAACAACAAAATCAATCAAATCATTTTTTATACCGCAATAATTAAGAAGTGTATTTCCTTTTGCGGCAGCTCCGTATCCTGCCACTTTTTTACCTGCCTCTCTTTGCTCAAGCAAAAATTTTAAAACACTTTTTTTAATATTGAATGCCTGTTGCTGAAATCCGGAATAGAATTGAATATTATTAATCCCTTCAGCAATTTCTTTTTCAATTATCAAGCTAACGTTTTGTGAAATTTCTTTTGTTTTATCATTCTTATGCTTTGCATAAATTCTTAAAGAACCGCCATGTGTATTTAATTCTTCAACATCAAACATTTCCAATTCGTTTGCTTCAAAAATTTGCTTTACAGTAAAAAAAGACAAATAAGAAAAATGCTCATGATAAATTGTATCAAATTGGTTTTTCTTTAGTAATTGAAGCAAGTGTGGAAATTCCATGGTTATAACACCTTCTTCTTTCAGAAGAATTTTCATTCCACCAACGAAATCCATTATATCCGGCACATGTGCCAAAACATTATTTCCTAAAAGAAGATCTGCTTTTTTATTTTCGCCCGCCAGTTTTTTTGCAAGGCTTACTCCAAAAAAATCAACAACCGTTTCAATTCCTTTGGTGCGTGCAACTTCGGCGGTATTTAAAGTTGGTTCGATGCCCAATACAGGAACATTGAAATATTGCAACAAATAGCCGTCATTACTTGCAATTTCAATTACAAGGCTTTTATCATTCAGGCCAAAACGATTAGTCATTTCAACTGCATATTTTTTTGAATGCTCAAGCCAGCTTGTGCTGTAAGATGAATAGTAAACATATTTTTCATTGAAAATAGAATCAGACTTTTTGTATTCATCTATCTGAACTAAAAAACAATTACCGCAGGTATAAACTTTAAGCGGAAAATATGTTTCAGGTTCATTTAAGTTTTCTCTACTTAAAAAAGAATTTGATGCAGGAGAATTTACCAGATCAATAAAAACATTTGACAATTTGTGTTTGCAAAATCTGCAATTCATTTTATATACCTTTAAATGTAGTGGTCAGAAAAGGATGATTCTTATCCCTTTCCGAAATATTATTTATTGGAAGCGGCCATGAAATTTTCAATAATTCATCTGAAAAATTTAATCCTGCTTCGGCCTCTTTTTTATAAAATTCAGAATGATGGTAAATAAGTTCTGAATTATTTTCCAAAGCCTGAAAGCCGTGGGCAAAGCCTTCAGGAACGTAAATCATTTTTTTATTAGCAGCAGAAATTTCAGTTCCATACCATTTTAAAAATGTTTCCGAGTCTTTTCTTATATCAACAATTACATCGAAAACTGCACCTGATATACATCTGATCAGTTTAATTTCTGAGTAAGGTTTATTTTGAAAATGCATGCCACGCAAGGTTCCCTTTTTCTCGGTAAAAGAATGATTTATTTGCACCCATTCTTTTGCATGGCCAATTCGTTTAAAGTCATCTTTACAATAAGCCCGCGCAAACCAACCTCTGTCATCTGAAAAAACATCAGGAGAAATTAACCAGGCTCCCTTCAAAGGCAATGCTTCAAATTTCATAGAGCCATATATTTTTTAATTTGATCGAAAGTAATTTCCACTTGTTGCTTTTTATTTTTATACCATTCTAAGGTCCATTTTATAGTATCAGGGGCATTTAATTTCGGCACCCAATGTAAAATATTTTTTGCTTTCGAAACATCAAGTTTAAGTAATTGAGCCTCGTGAACACTTTTCATTTCAAAGTGTTCCCATTTCCCGCTTCCCCATTGTTGAATTGCAATATCAGCAATTTGTTGAACTGTTAAATGTCCTTCCGGCCCCGGGCCGAAATTATATGCGCCGCTCAAATTTTCCTCATCATTGCACCTTGCGGCTAATAATAAATAGCCACCTAATGGTTCCAATACATGTTGCCATGGCCGTACTGAAGCCGGATTTCTAATGATTATATTTTTTTCTGAATAAAGCGCTTTAACAATGTCGGGTATTATTCTGTCTTCGCTGTAATCGCCTCCACCAATGACATTTCCCGCTCTCGCCGAAGAAATTGATTTAAGGTGAGTATTATAATTATTAGGATTAAAAAATGAACTTCTAAAAGAATTTGTCACTAATTCTGTGCAGGCCTTACTTGCGCTGTAAGGATCATAACCACCTAAAATGTCATTTTCATTGTATAATATTTCCGATTCTTTATTTTCATAAACTTTATCTGTAGTAACAATTACAACGGTGCATTTATTTGAAAGTGTTGTTACTGCTTCAAGCAGATTTGCAGTTCCGGCAACATTTATTTCAAATGTTTCAGCAGGAATTTTATAACTTCTCCTCACAAGAGGTTGGGCGGCAAGATGAAAAATAAAATCAGGCTGGAAATTTTGAATTTCCGAAATTAAAAGTTGTTTATTCCGGATGTCGGCAATAATGCTTTCGTTTAAGTTCAAAGGTTTCATAATGTTGAACAAGCAAAGTTCCTGTTCGGGAGCAAGGGCATACCCTTTTACTTCAGCTTTTAGTTCATGAAGCCATGCACAAAGCCAGGAACCTTTGAAACCGGTGTGGCCGGTAACAAAAACTTTTTTACCTCTAAAACTATGTTCGAGAAATTCTTTATTTACCAGTTTTTCCATTTTGCATTTCCGGTTTGCCAAAGTTCTTCCAATTCAATTTTATCACGCAATGCATCCATACATTTCCAAAAGCCGGCATGCCTGAATGCCTGCAACTGGCCATCATTTGTAAGTTTTTCCAAAGGCTCATCTTCCCACATTATGTTTTTCATATCTCCATCAAGGTATTTAAAAACTTCAGGTTTTAGTATAAAAAAACCACCGTTTATCCATTTGTTTTCATCCTTTGCTTTTTCGCGAAAAGAAACAACTTCATCATTTCCGTTAAGGTCCATGCCGCCGAAACGAGCTTCCAATGCAATGGCAGTAACGGTTGCAATTTTGTTATGGCTTTTATGAAATTTCAGTAAGTCATTAAGATTTATATCACAAACACCATCACCATAGGTAAGCATAAAATCCTGTCCATCGAGATATTTTTCAACAGCCTTTAACCGGCCTGCAGTTTTAGTATCTAAGCCGGTATCAACAAGAGTGACTTTAAATTTTTCAGAATTAGTGTTATGATAAGTAACATTATTATTTTGGAGGTCAATGGTAAGGTCGGAGTTATGTAAAAAATAGTTCATAAAATATTCTTTAATCATATAGCCTTTGTACCCAAGACAAATTATAAAATCATTAAAGCCATAACTACCATAAATTTTCATAATGTGCAGAAGGATTGGTATTCCACCAATTTCAACCATAGGTTTTGGCCGGGTTCCGGTTTCTTCAGAAATACGGGTTCCAAGCCCTCCCGCAAAAATTACTACTTTCATTAA
>JAFDXB010000064.1 GCA_018268175.1 Bacteroidota bacterium
GAAGTAAGGCTACGAAATATGCTTCAGCGTATTCAAAACAGTGAAATTGTAATAAACTACCCTAAAAAACTTACTCCATTTTGTTTTCCGATAAAGGTTGATTCACTGCGTGAAAATATATCCTCTGAAAAGCTAAGTGACAGAATCAAAAAAATGAGTTTTGGTATTTAATTCATGGGATTTTTTTAAAACTACTGAGGTATTTTTATTCGGCCTGTGGCACTTTGGGATTAAAAAAATGCAGATAACCACGATTTTGAAAAAGAATTCGCTTAAGGATTAAAGGTTATAAAATATATAGTCCTCCTCAAGCCCGGCGGGGCGAAATATTAATAGCCCTACAAAAATAAAATACATCAAAGCTCCGTAGGAGCGATACAATTTAAAATCATAAAAAGGTTTGTACAACCATTCTGCAAGTTTGCGAAGGAATCCTTACAAACCTGCAAAGGTGCTATTTAGCTGCTTGGAAATTTTTTAACCTGCGTTGCATAAAGAATAATGAATAACAATGCAATTGCAACACTTATATAAAATCCGAAACCAGACATTGCACCCGATCCGATAAAAAATGCCATAGTTAAAAATGGTAAAAGTTCACCTACCAAATAAATTGAATATCCTTGCTTTTTAAGTTTTCTCATTTGTGCAGCTCCAAAAGCACATAAAGCAATAGCAACAATTGACAATAAAAGAATAGGAACGCGGTTTTGAAAAGAGTTTGTCATTGTTGCTCTGAAAACTTCCGGGTCACCAACCATTTTCCTTGCAAACTCAGGCACATCAGGATTATTAAGGGAAGCTAAAGTTTTATCCATTTCTTCATATCCCTTTTTTGCACTCAAAAATCCAAACACGGCAAACAATAATTGTAAAGCACAGCCAATGAAAGTTAATATTGTAAGAACATTCAACATAGTTGGAAGTTTTGGCTTAATCATGTTGTTAAAATCATCCTGAAATTTTACATTTTCCATATTTAAATTTTGCATTAAATTAACAATTAAATCTTAAACACCAAATTTATATAAATGCATTTAATTTTGCCCACCATGTTTGAGGCAGTTAAATACAATATCCGAAATAACACTTTTATTCTTTTCAGCACCAGATGTATATTTTGGGAAGATGCAAATGCTCTTATTTTATCTGATTTACATTTAGGCAAATCGGGCCATTTCCGAAAACATGGCATTGCTGTTCCGCCAAAAGTGTTTAAATCGGATATGCATAAACTAATAAGCCAGATTCAATTTGTAAAGCCCTCAAAAATTATAATTGTTGGCGATCTTTTTCATAGCCATGAAAACAAAGAACATGAATTGTTTTATAAATGGAGGAATGATTTTCCGTTAATTGACTTCCATTTGGTTAAAGGAAATCATGATATACTGAAAAACAAAACTTATATGAATGCTTCCATTATTGTACATGAACATTCATATTCTTTTAATGGCTTCACTTTTACGCATGATATTGAAAACTGTAATAAAACTCATGATTATTGTTTCAGCGGCCATATTCATCCCGGAATAACAATTTCAGGAATTGCAAAACAAAGTATAAAGTTGCCTTGTTTTTATTTTTCTGAAAACTATGCAGTGTTGCCGGCCTTCGGGAATTTTACAGGAACTTATTCTGTAAAACCTGCAAAAGGCGATACTATATTTGCAATAGCAGATAATAAAATAATAAAAGTGTATGGATAACTTTTAAAATAATACAATGATATCTTTTGATGACACAAAAACCGCCTTTGCTTATAAAAACGATAAAGAGCTTAAAAGCGCAAAGTTCCTTTTCTCAATTATGGGAAATAATTTTCTTGTAAATCTCGGCTTAAAGCTAATTCCGCCTGCAATTAAATGGCATATACCGTTTACAAAAACAATTCTTTTTAAAACTATTTTCCCGCAATTTGTTGGCGGTGAAACTCTCGAACAAACCGCTCCGGTAGTAAAAAAACTTGGCAATTACAATGTGCAGGTTATAATGGATTATGGTGTTGAAGGAGGACACGATGGTGAAAAAGGTTTTGACCAGTCAACCCAACAGTTTTTAAAAGTTATTGACTACATCAGCACCCAAAAAGGAATTCCTTTTATGAGCATTAAAGTTACAGGCATTGCTCGGTTTGGGTTAATGGAAAAACTGAACAGAGAAATGCAAAAATTTGGCAATTCGCTTGTAAAAAATTATGAATCAGCTCTTCAAAAACTTCCACAAAGTGAAAAACAGGAATGGGAAAAAGTTGCACAAAGAATTTTTACAATTTGTGAACGTGCAAGCGAAAAAAAAGTTGGTGTTCTTATAGATGCTGAAGAAACATGGATTCAAGACCCCGTTGATGCTCTAACAATGATCGCTATGAACAGGTTCAACAAAGAGAGAGCTGTGATATTTAATACACTTCAACTTTACAGGCACGACAGAATAAAATTTTTAGACCAAAGTTTCAGGGCAGCAATTGAAAAGAAATTTATTCTCGGTGTTAAATTAGTTCGTGGCGCATATATGGAAAAGGAAAGAGACAGAGCCAAAGAATATAACTACTTATCTCCCATTCAGCCTGATAAGGCTTCAACAGACAGAGATTACGATATGTCTGTTTTAATGTGCCTCGACAAAATAGAATTTGTATCGGTAATAATTGCATCACACAATGAACAAAGTAATTCATTTGCTACCAGGCTAATGCAGGAACACAGACTTCAAAACGATCATCCTCATGTCCATTTTTCACAGCTTTACGGAATGAGCGACCATATTACTTTCAATTTGGCAAAAGAAAATTATAATGTAAGCAAATACCTGCCCTTTGGCCCTTTGCGTGATGTAATACCTTACCTAATGAGAAGAGCTGAAGAAAACAGTTCAGTGAGCGGCCAAACCGGAAGAGAACTTTCGCTAATTAAATCGGAATTGAAAAGAAGAAAAGAATCAAAATAATTATGAAGATGAAAAGTAAAAAATCGTCAGAAAGTTTTACAATAATGAATGAACTTGTATTACCTAACGATACAAATATTTTTGGAAATTTAATGGGCGGCCGCTTAATGTATTGGATGGATATAGCAGCAGGAATGGCGGCTGTAAAACACTGTAATGCACCGGCAATGACAGTTTCGGTTGATAACCTTTCATTTAAAAACCCTATTAAACTTGGCAACATTGTTCACATTGAAGCAAAAGTTAGCCGCGCCTTTAATACCAGCATGGAAATTCATCTTTCCGTTTGGGGAGAAGACCATGAGCAGCAATATAATTACAAAAGCAATGAAGCATATTTTACCTTTGTGGCTTTAGACCCCAACCGCAAACCTCGGCCTGTGCCGGAACTTATTCCTGAAACTCCTGAAGAAATTGCAATATATGACGGTGCACTTCGCCGGAGGCAATTACGGTTGATATTAGCAGGAAAAATGAGCCCCGACGATGCTACAGAACTTCGTTCTTACTTTATAAAACCTTAATTTTTTAGCGGTTTATTTCCTTCATATAAACCTAAGGGGATATTGTGTTTATAAAACAAAATATTTGTTAAAAAAAACAATTTATATTTGATATAATTACAATGAATTGCTCCTAAAAAATTAATTCGGTTTATGATCTTTAAATCTACCTCTACTTTAAAAAAAATTCTGTTTTTTTCTTTACTTTTTTTATGTAATTTTTCGTTCGCACAAACATTTGTAAATGGGAATCTTTCTACCGGCCCTGTGAGTTCTAATAACATTACTGCGCCTTCAGGCTTTACCTGGAGTGAAGTTCAGGAAGGTAATGAAAGTGCCGGATTTTCTGCAAGCATAGAAAATCAATACTCAATTGTTGATGATTTTACAATCCCTGCAGGCGAAGTATGGAATATAACAAATATAAATTTGTATGCATATTCCACCGGCTATGCCGGAACTGCTTCTCCATTTAATAACGTTAGAATTCAGATATTTTCACAAGACCCTTCAACCGGTTCTCCTGTTCCTGTTTTTGGAGATCTTTCCACAAATCGCTACCTGAGTGCAACCTCAGCAAATATGTACCGTATTTTTTTCGGGCAAACAAATCCCGGCAACCAAAGAAAAATATGGGAAATAACTGCAAGTGCTGCCACAACTTTAAGTGAAGGGCACTATTGGATAGAGTGGCAGGTTGGTACAATAACAGCCGGTGCAAGCAACTTTATGCCCTCAAGCACAGTTACAGGAACTGTTACTCAACCAGGCAACAACGCCCTGCAACATAGTTTGGCTGATAATTCCTGGACGCAACTTTTAGATGGCCCTAACCCCCAGGATATGCCCTTTAAAGTTAACTATACTACAAATTGCACAAACCCTACGCAGCCTTCAATTTCCGCCTCACAGAATATAATTTGTGTAGGCCAATCCTCTGTTTTATCAATTTCTGCAGGGCAGCTAAACAATGCTGCCAACTGGGAATGGTACATTTCTGAATGCGGCGGAAGTATTGTGGGTACAGGAATGTCAATTACTGTATCACCTGCTTCCACAACTACATATTTTGTGAAAGGTGTTGGCGGATGCGTAACCGCAGGCGAATGTGGCCAAATTACTATTACTGTTAATCCTTGCCAGTGCCTCACGCCAGATGTGGCCTTCATTTGCGAAGGAAGCCTTCAGCCTTTATCTGTTACACAACCGCCGGGGTCTGTTTTTACTGTTTCCAGTTCCTCTGTTATAAATATCCCGAATTCTACAGATATTACCGATCCTTATCCATCCACAATTAATGTTACCGGTTTACCTTCTTCCGGCCTTGCCGTGAAGTCAGTTACTATTAATGGTGTTAATCACGATTGGGCTGACGATTTGGATATCGTTCTTGTATCTCCAAACGGAACTCCTGTTGTTTTGATGAGTGATGCAGGTTCATTTTTTGAAATATTTAATGCCGATATTACTTTCTCCGATGATGCTACCGAACCCTTGCCGGAAGAAGATGAAATTTTCTCAGGAACTTACCTTCCTACCAATTACGGCGCTACAGATGATTTCCCGGCCCCCGGCCCCGGCACTTTAAATCAGCCAAATCCGTCGTTGTCTATGTTTAGCGGTGATGTTAACGGTGAATGGAAACTTTATATTTTAGATGATTTTATTGGTTTTGGCGGCTCAGTTTCAGGCTGGTCAATAACTTTCACATCTCAAACAACAGCATCCTGGTCGCCTGCAGAATCCTTATTTATGGATGCAGCCGGAACAGTTCCATACGTATCCGGAACACAGGCAGTAACAGTTTACGCCGCTCCGTCTGCTACAACAACTTATACAGCGGATATCATAAGCGGCCCTTGCCAGGGAAATAATACTGTAACAGTAAATGTTAATCCTCGCCCTGTTCTTAGTCTTTCTCCTTCTTCCGCAATTTGCGGCCCAACTGATTTAAACGTAAGCGGTGCTGAAACGTACAACTGGTCACCTTCCGCCGGCCTGAATTTTACAACAGGAAATACCGTTTCTGCTAATCCTGAAGTTAACACAACATATACCGTAACCGGTACCGCTGCCAACGGTTGCTCATCTTCTGCTTCAGTGCTTGTAAATACAGCTCCTGTTTCCGCTGTTCTTACAGGAAATGCCCCAGGTATTGTACAACTTTCAGAAAATTTTGATAGCGGAGTTCCTTCAGACTGGACAATGGTTAACAATAGCGATGTTGTTGGTATAAACCCCAATTGGTCGCAGGGAAATCCTACAGTTTTTCCCTCACATTCAGGTGCTCCAAATTCATATGTGTTTGCAAATTATCAAATGTCTTCCGGCAATTTTATAAGTTCATGGTTAATAACCAAAGAGGTTTCAATTTCAAACGGCGACAGGATTTCTTTTTACACCCGAACTACTGATGGCACATTTCCCGACAGGCTTGAATTAAGGCTTAGCATTTCAGGAAACAGCACAAATGTGGGTTCAACACCAACAAGCGTTGGAGATTTTACTACTTTACTGCTTGCAATTAATCCCAATCTGCTGCCCGGAAGTAGTTACCCGTCAACCTGGACAAGGTTTGAGGCTACGGTTTCAGGTCTTGCTGCACCGGTTTCCGGCAGATTCGCTTTCAGATACTGGATAGAAAACATTGATGATAATGCAGATTATATCGGTATTGATGACATAACAATTGAAACTCCAATGGCTTGTTTGCCTGCAAATACAGTTCAAAATATGTCTGCAGCAATTACAGGCGGTGTTGGCCCTTTTAGTGTAGTATTTACCGATGGCACAACAAATACAACAATCAATAATTATGTCAGCGGCAGCCCTATTCAAATTTCTCCTGATCGTACCACAACTTATACACTTGTTTCTGTTACGGGAGCAAACGGCTGCGCAGGTTCTAACCTTTCAGGTGAAAACATAGTTGTGATAGAACCTGTTCTTTTAAGTGCTCCCCGCGATACAAGTTTGTGCCCGGGTGGTTCTGCTGCATTCAGCATTTCTGCCACAGGCAACAACCTTAACTATCAATGGCAATACAGTGATGATAATGGCACAACATGGTTTGATGTGACAGGCAGTGAATTTTCAGGGCAAAATACAAACGAACTTCTAATAAATAACGGCACTTCTTCAATGGAAGGGTTATTATTCCGTGTTAGTTTTGGCAATAGTGCTTGCGGTATGCAGGTTTCGCCTTCGGCGGAATTAACTCTGTTGCCATCACCGCAGGTAACCATTACGCCAGGCACTTATCAGGCTTTATATCCGGGATTGAGCACAACAATTTCTGCAACATCTTCACCTGCTGCTATTTCTTATCAGTGGTTCCTGAATGGAAATGCAATTCCCGGCGCAACTTCATCATCTTATACTGTAAATGTAGGTTCTACAGGTAATTATACAGTTGGGGCAACAACTGCAACAGGATGTTTCGGTTTATCTCCAATTTTAGAAATCAGAGACTCAGCAAATACAAACTTGTTCATCTATCCAAGCCCTACTACCGGAAACTTTACAGTTAGGTATTGGGCAGGAAGTAAAGGCTCTACACCTGAAGGAGTTACAATTTTTGATTCAAAAGGCTCGAGGTTATTCACAAAGCATTTCAGTGTGGCAACACCATATCAGGAAATGAAAATAGACATGACCAAATTCCCGAAAGGAATATATTGGGTTGAGTTAACAGATAAAAATGGCAAACGAATTAAAACAGGCAGGGTGATTATTCAATAAAATTTCATTAAAAGCCGCATAAATGCGGCTTTTTTCATACCTTTGCACCCCCTCTCAAAAAAAAGGGGATAAATTATGTCATTTAATATTAACAAACAACTAAACGCAGACGAACAGGAACCAAAGGCACCTTTGGAAACTGCGACAACAAACACTCCTGAGCAGCAAAACTCAGAAAACACTGCTGCTGAAAACGTTACAGAAGAAACAAAATCTCCGGTTGAACACAAAGAACCCGAAGTTGAAACAGCTCACGATGATTTTGACTGGTCGAGAGATAAAAGAAATGTTGCTGCTTACTCTAAAGACGAAAAAGAGAAGTACGACAAGGTTTACGAAAACACTTTTAAGCAAATCAATGAAGGTGAGATGATTCAGGCTACTATTGAATCATTAACAAAAACTGATGCTGTTGTAAACATCGGTTTTAAAAGCGATGGCCTTATTTCTTTAAACGAATTCCGCGATATTCCTGGTGGAGTAAAAGTTGGAGATGTTGTAGAAGTAATGGTTGTAGAAAAAGAAGACAGTGAAGGTAACTTAAACCTTAGCCGCAAATCTGCAAGAATTACCAGAGCATGGGAAAGAATTGTAGAAGTAAATAAAACAGGAGAAATTGTTACAGGCCTTGTAACAAGTAAAACAAAAGGTGGACTTATCGTTGATGTTTTCGGAATGGAAACTTTCCTACCGGGTTCTCAAATTGACGTTAAACCAGTTACTGATTACGATCAGTTTGTTGGTAAAACAATGGAATTTAAAGTTGTTAAAATCAACGAAGCTATTAAAAATGCTGTTGTTTCTCATAAAGCTCTTATTGAAAGCGATATCGAAGCTCAAAGAGCAGAAATTATCGGTAAACTTGAAAAAGGACAGGTTCTTGAAGGAACTATCAAAAACATCACTGATTTCGGTGCATTCCTTGACCTTGGCGGTTTAGACGGTCTGTTATACATCACTGATATTTCATGGGGAAGAATAAATCATCCTTCTGAAGTATTGAAGATGGATCAGAAACTGAACGTGGTTGTATTAGATTTTGATGATGATAAAAAACGTATCAGCCTTGGCCTTAAACAATTAACTCCACATCCGTGGGATACTCTTTCAGACGAATTGAAAGAAGGTGATATCGTTAAAGGTAAAGTTGTAAATATTGAAGATTACGGTGCTTTCCTTGAAATTATGCCTGGCGTTGAAGGACTTGTTCACGTTAGCGAAATTACTTGGGCTAACACTCCTATCAATGCAAAGGAATTCTTTAAACTTGGCGACGAGTATGAAGCTAAAGTGGTAACTCTTGACAAAGAAACACGCAAAATGAGCCTTTCTATCAAACAAATGACAGAAGACCCATGGAGCACAATCGAAAACAGGTTCCCTGAAAACAGCCGTCACATGGGCGTGGTAAAAAACATCACTCCATACGGTGTTTTTGTTGAGCTTTCTACCGGTATCGGTGGTATGATTCACATCAGCGACCTTAGCTGGTTAAAGCGTTTCAACAACCCTAATGAATACACAAAGGTTGGAAACGAAATAGAAGTTATTATTCTTAACATTGATAAAGAAAACCGTAAACTTCAGCTTGGACACAAGCAAATTGAAGAAGATCCATGGAACTCTCTTGAAACAGTTTTTGCTGAAGGAACAATTCATGAAGGAACTGTAATTAAGAAAGATGATAAAGGAGCAGTTGTTCAACTTCCTTACGGATTAGAAGGATTTGCACCTACACGTCACTTAATGAAAGAAGACGAAAAATCTATCGGTGCTGATGAGATCGCTAACTTTATGGTTATCGAGTTCGACAGAAACGATAAGAGAATTGTTTTAAGCCACACTCGTATCTGGGAGCAGGAAAAAGAAGAAGAAAGACAAATTGTTGCGAAAGAAAAAAGAGCTGATGCCGATATGACCAAAAAGGCTGTAAAAAATATCCAGTCTAAAGTTGAAAAATCAACACTTGGAGATCTTGGTGTTTTAGCAGATTTGAAAGCGAAGCTTGACAATGAAGCTGCTCAGGAAAATAATAAAGAAGAAGGAAAATAATCTTTTCCGGAACTATTTTATAAGGCTGCCTAACAGGCAGCCTTTTTTATTGTTCGATTAGACAATTTTGCTAGTTTCACATCAACTTTAA
>JAFDXB010000065.1 GCA_018268175.1 Bacteroidota bacterium
TCAACTCTGCAAACTGCTTTATGTCCTTTAAAATTAAAATCCGAAAACTTGCTCATAAAATATTATTCAGGTAAAAAAATAAGGTTCCTTTTTTGGAGGAACCTTAAAAATAGTATAGAAAATTTTATTTTTTATGAAAAGCAAAAAATGCAACGGTTCTTACAAGTTGAGAAACGTAACTCATTTCGTTATCGTACCAGCTAACTGTTTTTACAAGTTGCCTTCCGTTGCTTGATACAATTTTAGTTTGAGTTGCATCGAACAATGAACCATAGTGAATGCCAATGATGTCACTGCTCACAATTTCGTCTTCTGTATAACCAAAACTTTCGTTGCTGGCAGCCTTCATTAAAGAATTTACTTCATCTACAGTAGTATCTTTTTTAAGAATTGTGTAAAGTTCTACAACAGATCCTGTAATAACAGGAACACGTTGAGCGCTTCCGTCAAGAACACCCTTTAATTCAGGAAGAACGAGACCTATTGCTTTTGCAGCACCTGTGCTGTTAGGTACAATGTTAGCTGCTGCGGCTCTGGCTCTTCTCAAATCACCCTTTGGGTGAGGAGCATCAAGAGTATTTTGGTCGTTGGTGTAAGCATGAATGGTACTCATGAACCCTGTTTCAATACCAAGTTTATCATTTAATACCTGTGCCATTGGAGCAAGGCAATTTGTTGTGCAACTTGCGCAGCTTATGATGGTTTCAGTACCGTCAAGAATATTATGGTTAACATTAAACACAATAGTTTTAAGGTCGCCTGTAGCCGGAGCGGAAATAACCACTCTTTTGGCGCCTGCTTCAATGTGAGCATGAGCTTTATCTTTATCAGTAAAGAAGCCTGTACATTCAATTACTACATCTACATCATGCTTACCCCATGGAATTTGTTTTGGATCTTTTTCAGCATAAATCACTATTTCCTCATTGTTAACAAGAATGGTATTTTCTGTATTTTTCACATCTTGTTCAAACCTGCCCTGAGCACTGTCGTATTTTAATAGATGGGCTAAAACTTTAGGGCTTGTTAGGTCGTTAATAGCGACAACATCAATACCCTGCATATTATATATTTGTCTGAAAACCAAACGTCCAATGCGTCCGAAGCCATTAATGGCAACTTTTACATTACTCATGATAAAGATTTAAAAAATGATTTCAAAATTGTGCCGCAAAATTACGATTTAAAAAAGAATAAAAAATTATTAAAACCTAAAAGAAGCACTTATATAAATGTTGGTTAATAAAAAGAAAGAATTTTCAATTGATACGGCATCAATTCAAAAAATTTCTTATTTCTCATCAAAAAGAAAACTTTTTTAAATCTTAGATTTGTTCGGCCGGGGAAAACAGCCAAAAATTTATTGTTATTGCCTGAATGAAAAAAGAGCCCAAATTTCTTGGACTCTTTGTACCACGTACGGGACTCGAACCCGTGATTCCTCCGTGAAAGGGAGGCGTCTTAACCTCTTGACCAACGCGGCGTTTTAAAGGACGGCAAAGATAAGGTGCCAATTAATTAGTTCCAAATATTTTCAGGAAATTTATCAGGCATAAAATTTTATATTAAACCGGTATGAATAATTTTTTATCCGAAACGGAACTTATAACTGAAGTTGATAAATCAACAAAAGCTTTTAAATATTTTGCAGCAACAACGCTGCATCAAAGATTTGAACTTTTAATACAAATTGCCGAGGAGCTGAAAAAATTCAAAAATGACTTAATTGGATTGGCTTCTGAAGAAACAAATCTTTCATTTGAAAGGTTGGAAAAAGAATTTGATAGAACTATTTTTCAACTTAAAAGTTATGCGGCTTATGCCGCGAAAGGAAAATGGCTCAATATAAAAATAAGCAAGAGCAATGGAAAAGATATAAGAAAAATGAACATTCCGCTCGGGCCGATTGTAGTTTTCGGCAGCAGTAATTTTCCGTTCGCTTATTCTACTCCCGGTGGCGACACCGCCAGTGCTTTTGCTGCCGGCTGTTGCGTTATTATAAAAGCTCATCCCGCCCATATTAAAACCAGTTCTGCATGTGCAGGAATTATTACAGATGTTATAAAGAAAAATAACTTTCCGGAAGGGATTTTCAGGCATGTAAATTTGGATATGGCTACCACTCCAATTTTAGTAAAACATCCGGCGGTGAAGGCTGTGGCATTTACCGGATCATTTTCCGGAGGAAAACAAATTTTTGATTGGGGAAATGAAAGAGAAGTTCCAATTCCAGTATTTGCAGAAATGGGAAGTGAGAACCCGATATTTTTACTACCTGAAATATTATCAGAAAAGACAGATCAAATTGCAGATAAATTATTTTCATCAATCACTACATCGGTTGGGCAGTTTTGCACAAACCCCGGATTGCTTATCGCAATAAAATCGAAATCATTAAAAAAGTTAGAAAAGATATTAACAGAGAAATTAAATTCTGCTAAAGCAGAAAATATGCTACACGCAGGAATTGCAAAAAATTTTCATTCAAACCGAAAAATTGCTTTGCAACAAAACGGACTGGAATTGCTAACATCAGAACGGTTAACAAGTTCGTTGCAATCAATTCCAACTTTGGCAAAAGTGTCTTCAACTGAATTTATAAATAATAAACAATTGCATGAGGAAGTTTTCGGGCCTTTTTCAATAATTGTTGAATGTGAAAATGAAATTGAAATGAATAACGTTGCCAAGAGTATTAAAGGGCAACTGACGTGTACAGTCTTTGGCACCAACAATGACTTGCGAAAAAATTCTGAGCTAACAAAAAATCTTCAACAAATTTGTGGAAGGTTTGTAATAAATGATGTTCCAACAGGAGTTGAGGTTTGTTTGGCAATGCAGCATGGAGGCCCTTTTCCCGCGACAACCGACAGCAGATTTACCGCAGTTGGAGGTGATGCGATACTACGTTTTTGCAGGCCACTTGCATGGCA
>JAFDXB010000066.1 GCA_018268175.1 Bacteroidota bacterium
AACAGACAGCAATGGCGTAGTGAGGTATGTTACCGATAGAACTTACAGTTCACTGGATAAAGTTCCATCAATTCATTTCAATGGCCCGTCTTTTTTGCCTAAATGGTTTTATGCTTATTCTTATCCAGGCAATGTTAACAAGGATGGTATAAAAATTCCCGGCAATAATGAAGAATATAATCGTGTATTGCCACAGCCTGTGTTTCCAACCCCGCTTTATGAGTTTATAATTTGTACAATTTTATTTTTATTTATGTGGCTTATAAGAAAGAAAATTAAAACCCCTTTGGTGATGTTTGGGCTTTATCTTTTTTTAAATGGCAGTGAAAGGTTTTTCATTGAAAAAATAAGAGTAAATAAATTGTACGATTTCTTAGGCTGGCAAACCACACAATCTGAACTAATTGCTGTTTGTTTGGCAATTGCCGGTGTAGCACTTATTGTGTATGCAAAGCTTTCTGCAGAGAAGGTAAAAGCTTAAATTTTGCTTTTATATCTTTGCAAAAAAATATTATGGCATCTTTTGATATTGTTAGTAAAGTTGATCTTCAAACATTAGACAATGCTGTTAATGTGGTAAAAAAGGAAATTACAAACAGATTTGATTTTAAAGGATCACATGTTGTTATTGATTTAAATAAAAAGGACTTTAAGTTAAATCTTGAGGCTGATAGTGAAATGAAACTTCAGCAAATAACGGATGTACTTATCAGCCGCAGCATGAAACAAGGTTTGGCAGCAGAAATTTATGACCTTAGCAAAGAACCATTCCAAAGCGGAAAAGTTGTTAAACAAGAGGTTCCTGTGCGGAATGGAATTAAGCAGGAAGATGCAAAAAAAATAGTAAAACTCATTAAAGACAGTGGCCTGAAGGTTCAAGCTTCAATAATGGACGATATTGTTAGAGTAACCGGAAAAAAAATTGATGATTTACAGGAGGTAATTCAGGCAAGTAAAAACTGGAACCTCGGAATAGCGCTTCAGTATATTAATATGAAAAGTTGATTAGGATATTTATTTGATTTAATCTATATTTGCACCTCATTTTACGGCAAAATCCGTATAAAAATTAAAATATGAAAAAAGAAATTCATCCAAAAAATTATCGTACGGTTGTTTTTAAGGATATGAGTAATGGACATACATTCCTCAGCCGCTCAACTGCCGCTACTAAAGAAACAATTGTTTACGAAGGCGACGGCCAGGAATACCCGGTTATAAAACTGGAGATTTCAAACACTTCTCATCCGTTTTACACAGGTAAAAATGTACTTGTTGATACGGCAGGGCGTATTGATAAATTCAATAAGCGTTTCGGAAAAAAATCAAAGTAAGCATATTAAAAAAGTTACAATAACCCCTTCTGAAAAGAAGGGTTTTTTTATACCTTAACAAATCATTACTTTTAAAAAATGCGCCTCATAATTAATGATATAGAACTGAAAGAATCCATGCGGCCGTTTAGCGCTACAAAGCATGTTGCTAATATCAGGCTCGGATTTTTTTCCATTTTTGAAAAATGGAAATTGTTATCAGGGGTTGATGTATTACTTGTTTCAGGCAAACATGATTTTGTGGAAGGAGATGTTGAAATTCCATGTTCATATATACCAACAGCAGAAGATTATTTACAAATTATTGAATCATGTAAAACAAAAGAAACACTTCCTCCGGAATTCAGATTACTGAAATACCCTTGGGATTTTGTAAAAAATAATGAATGGGCAATTAGAAGGGATTATGACATTTTAATGAACTCAATTTCCGGAACAAAAAGCAATTTGTTTAAAGAGCAGAGCTCAGTAATTGGAAATTGCATTATTAATACATCTGACGGCCCGGTTTACATTGGTAAAAATGCCATGGTTATGGATGGAGCTGTAATTAAGGGCCCTGCTGCAATATGTGAAGGAGCGGTAGTGAAAATGGGTTCTAAAATTTATCCCGGCACTACGGTGGGTAGGTTTTCATCCGCCGGAGGCGAAATTAAAAACAGTATAATAGGCGATTTTTCAAATAAAAGCCATGATGGTTACATGGGCGACTCAATAATTGGCGAGTGGTGTAATGTAGGTGCAGGAACCGAAATAAGCAATGTAAAAAACTCCGGAGGTGATGTTTTTTACGAAAGCCCTTATTTTAGTGAAAAAATAAATGTCGGCAAAAAAGCTGGGCTTATAATGGGAGATTATAGCAGGCTTGCCATAAATTCTTCAGTGAATACTGCAACAATTATTGGTGTATGTTGTAATTATTTCAGTAGAGAACTAACACCGAAATTTATTCCCGATTTTTCGTGGGGTGATCAGAAATATGATTTTGCAAAAGCAATTGAAGACATTAATAACTGGAAAAAATTTAAAGATGGCGCATTAAGCGAATCTGAAACTCAAACTTTACAATCACTTTATTATAAAACCTTTGATAATGCGTAAACAAATTGCTGCGGCAAACTGGAAGATGAATCTTGAAAAAGAAAAGGCAAATGAACTTGTGGAATCACTTATTTCTGAACCTGTGGAAATGAAAGATAACCATGCTGTAATTCTTGGCGTGCCTGCCGTTTATCTAAATGATATAAATGAAAAAATAAAAAATATTGACGATTATTTTGTTGCAGCGCAAGATTGTTCATCAAATAATAACGGTGCCTTTACAGGTGAAATCAGTTGTTCTATTCTTGCATCTATTGGAGTTAAATATGCAATAATAGGCCATAGCGAGCGCAGAATGTATCACAATGAAAGTAACAGCCTGCTGGCTGAAAAAGTTGACCGTGCATTTGAAAATAATATAATTCCTATTTTTTGTTGTGGCGAACCGCTTAATATAAGAGAAGCAGGAACGCAAAATAATTATGTTGAAGTTCAGATTAGCGAAAGTTTATTTCACCTGCCGGCGGAAAAAATAAAAACTTTGGTTATAGCTTACGAACCAATATGGGCAATTGGTACAGGCAAAACTGCCACAGAACAACAAGCTCAGGAAATACATAAGCACATCAGAAATTTCATTGCCGCAAAGTATGGTAATGATGTGGCAGAAAGCATTTCAATATTGTATGGAGGAAGTGTTAAGGGGAGTAATGCTTCAAGTATTTTTTCGCAACCTGATGTTGACGGCGGCCTTGTAGGAGGAGCTAGTTTAAAAGCTGATGAATTTAAAGAGATTATTAAAGGCTTGAAATAAATTTCCTGCCGTAAAAGTAAATCATCAAAATAACTGCTGTTGTAATTCCTGCATACATTTTAAATGCAGGAATTATTGCTTTTGCTGAAAAATATATTGTTGCAAAAACCAAAATGCAAATTATAAGTGTTGTAAAAAGCCATTTCCAGGGGAAAATATTTTTAATGGAAGTGTTTAATAAAACTGATGTATTACGGAGATAGTAAAATGCCTGAAACCATGTAGCAGCAACGAAAGATGCTATTATGCCTTCCATTTTAAAGAGAGGATAAAGTATAACCAACAGTACTATCACAATTATAAGTTCGAGTAAAGTTCCCTTTAAAATTATATCGCTGCGTTGTAAAGATTGCAGTATTGATGTGTAATTTGTTATTCGTACCGGTAATACAAAAATGGCAATAAAAAATATTGGAACTGATGCTGCATATTTATCGCTGAACAGCAATAAAAAAAAATCTGAGTAATTAAAAAGTAAAAAACTAAAACTTACAAACACAAACGGGGCAAGCATTTCAACCGATGAATGCAATAACTCTTTTCCGCTTTGCGGGAAGTTAATTAACCTTACTATCATTATATTTCCCACAGCACCGGTAAGTAATAAAAACACAGGAATTTCGTAAGCCCCATTGAAATAAACTGCAAATTCGGTAATTGACAAAAACAGCAGGATCAGCCATTTATCCGCCCAGCGGAAAACAATATTTATAACATCAATAAATCCTAAAAGTGTCCATTGCCTTCCAACAGTTTTGGCGGGTATATTACTTCCCGCGTTAGCGGAATTAATATTTAAAAGAAATGATTTTAATATAAACACCACGTTTAACGACCACATTAAATAAGTAAATGAATATCCAGGCAAAAGAATTAAAATATGAGCACTTAAAAATAAAATGTTTATTAAAATATTTGCGTTCAACACCTTTTTTGTATTGCCGTTTTTTACAGCAACAGCTTCACAAACAATTGAAATGTTTTGAGAGATTATAAGAATGCAAAGGCTGAAAGCTTCTTCATTATTGAAATTTTTCCCAAAAAAAAATAAATACAATAATGGCAAAATGGTGAACAGAGAAATAACAGTCGCCGACCTTTTTTTATTAATGCTTAAAAAAGCGGTTATTCCCGAAATGCCTGAAGATAAGATTAATGATGGTAACCCGAATAAAGAAACAGATGAAATAACAGCAATGTAGAGCCAGCCGGATTGATACTTTCCGTAATCGGCAACACTTAACATTCGTGAATAAATTATTAAAACAGCAATTTGAGAAAATAGTTTCAAAAAATTTGAAAAGATAAGATGCAGTGATTGAGAAAAAAATTCACCATTTAATTTATTCTGCATCATGGTTTCTGCTTAAATGTTTAATAATTAAAGCAGGGTTTCCGGCTATAACACAATAGCCATCTTCAAAACTTTTTGTAACAACGGCACCGGCACCTACAATTGTATAAGGCCCCAGTATTACTTCAGGAAGTATAATGCTGTTCATTCCTAACCAGCAGTTATTACCAATTACAATAGGATTTCCTTTAGTTAAAGTATTGTTGTTGTAAAAATCATGGTTAGAAGATAAAAGGCCAACGCCGGGGCCGATGTTTGTAAAATCACCTATAATAATTCCATTATTTGCTTCTATGTAATTTCCCGGCGAATCGCCCGGAAACACATTTATGCCTTTTTTAATTTTTTCGGGGCAATGTATTGTGCTTGTGTAGTGAACGGGCCAGCTTACTGAAGCATTTTGACGTAAAATCTTTCTGAAAAAAATATCTGCCAGATAAAAACTGAAGCCCATTTCATGGCGCCAGCCAAACAAGTTAAAAATCCATTTTCTCATAATAGATGCTTGCAATATAATAAGTTTATTTTTTAGTTAAAACGGCTGTTTTAAACTATTTTTGCCGACTTAAAAGTTTAAAGAGATCAATGAAAAATATCAGGAATTTCTGCATTATAGCGCACATTGACCATGGCAAAAGTACTTTGGCCGACCGGCTTCTGGAATTCACCAAAACCATTAGTTCACGGGAAATGCAGGCCCAGGTATTGGATAATATGGATCTTGAGAGAGAAAAAGGTATTACTATTAAAAGCCATGCTATACAAATAAATTATAAGTATAATAATGAGCAATATGTATTAAATTTAATTGACACTCCCGGCCACGTTGATTTTTCTTACGAAGTAAGCCGTGCTCTTGCTGCATGTGAGGGCGCTTTGCTTTTGGTGGATGCTTCTCAGGGAATACAAGCGCAAACTATAAGTAACCTTTATCTTGCAATTGATAACGACCTTGAAATAATTCCGGTTATCAATAAAATTGACATGGAAGGCGCAATGATACCTGAAGTAAAAGACCAGATTATTGAACTTATCGGCTGCAAAGAAGAAGATATTTTATTAGCTTCCGGAAAAAGCGGTATCGGCATAGAGGAAATTTTGCAGGCCATAATTACAAGAATTCCTGCACCTGAAGGTGAAATTGAAGCTCCTTTACAAGCGCTGATATTCGACAGTGTTTTTAATTCTTTCCGTGGAATTATTGTTTATTTCCGTGTATTTAATGGAGTTTTAAGAAAAGGCGATAAAATAAAATTTTCAAATACCGGACTTGAATATTCTGCCGATGAAGTTGGTATTTTAAAGTTGGGTATGGAAGCAAAAAATGAAGTAAGGGCAGGAGATGTAGGTTATGTTATAACAGGTATTAAAAATGCCAAAGAGGTGAAAGTAGGCGATACTATTACCACAACTGCAAATCCATGCAAAGAATCTATTAAAGGATTTGAAGATGTGAAACCGATGGTATTTGCAGGAATATTTCCTGTTGAAACCGACGACTTTGAGGAGTTGCGTGAGTGTATGGATAAGTTACAACTTAATGATGCTTCTCTAACATTTGAACTTGAAACTTCCCAGGCTCTAGGATTCGGCTTCCGTTGCGGCTTCCTTGGAATGCTTCACATGGAAATAATTCAGGAAAGGCTGGAAAGGGAATTTAACCAAACCGTAATTACAACCGTTCCTAACGTAAGCTTTATTGCCACAACATCGAAAGGTGAAGTTATTAGAGTTAATAACCCCACTGAAATGCCCGACCCAACAAGGTTAGAGAAAATTGAAGAGCCGTTTATAAGAGCACAGATGATTTCAAAACCTGAATATATCGGGAATATTATGACGCTTTGCATCAACCGGCGCGGAATTTTAATTAATCAGGGATATATTACTCCATCGCGTGTTGAACTAACATTTGATTTACCGCTTACAGAAATAGTTTTTGATTTTTACGATAAATTAAAAAGTGCAACAAGAGGTTATGCATCTTTTGATTACTCCCCACTTGAATACCGTGAGAGCGATATTGTAAAAATGGATATTCTTCTTAATGGCGACAAAGTTGATGCTCTTAGTGCATTAATTCACCGTGCCCGTGCTTATGAATTTGGTAGAAAACTCTGCGAAAAATTAAAAGACCTTTTACCACGGCAACAGTTTCAAATCGCCATCCAGGCCGCAATTGGTGCGAAAATTATTGCTCGCGAAAACATTAGTGCTATAAGAAAAGATGTTACCGCGAAATGCTATGGCGGTGATATCAGCCGTAAACGGAAGTTACTTGAAAAGCAAAAAGAAGGGAAGAAAAGAATGAGACAGATTGGTAGTGTTGAAATTCCACAGGAAGCATTTCTTGCAGTATTAAAACTCGATGAATAAAAAATGTGGCTTTAAAAAGCCACATTTTTTTTAATTCTTTTTCTTGGGGCTTTTCTTTGGGGCGGGTTCGCCACCTTTCATTTTTGATTCATCAAAATTTCCTGCATCATCTAAAATTAAATTTGGTACAGGCGGTTTGCCTTGTGGAGTTACTTCGTTGAATATCTTATTAATGTAATTCCATCTGCCGTTATTCCATTTAAAGCCTTCGTAATCGCCATCGCCTACCAACGTATATTTTTTATCCGGTTCATTTGATTCAGATATCAGATGTTCCATAATAATAAGGTTAAGGTCGTTGTCGTAAGTAAGCCGTGGGCCTGCATCACGTTTAAATTCCATTATATATCGGGCAATAGGTTTTGGCTGAAGCTTACCATCGGCAATTACGAAATAATTACCGCCAAATACAGGTTCGTTATTTTCAAAAGTCAGGATTTCAATAAGTTTTCTGTTCGATCGCAAATTATTTTCATCATAACCAAGTAATGTGTAAATATTTTTATCACCTGCTTTCACAGGAATAAGTTTATAGTACAAAGCACCAATCCATGCTTTATTACTTGTAATGGTGTCTGTTAAATTCTGTATAGTAGCTGATTTGTCAATCAAAGGAAACAATTTTAAGCTTCCGTCTTTTGTATTCATTTGGATAGCGCCATGTTGCCTCACCGTATTTTCATTAACAACAAGTTGCCATGTAAATATCCTGAATGAACTGTCGGGCGGATATAAAATTGAAACTGTAATCACAGAATCAAATGGATAGTAATATGAATAATTTGTTTTAAGGAGCTTTACAAACTCTCTTGTAAAAAGACTGTCGGCAACTACTCTTTGCTCCGGAGAATAACCTCTAATTATTTCAAGGGCATAATCTGATACCTTGCGTTCTGAACTTTGAAGATATTTTTTATCGGCAGGGGAAAGTTGTGAAAAACTTTTTATAGAAAAAGTTATAAGCGCTAACAACAAAAATGTTCTCATTCAATAAAATTAATAAAGAATTTATTGCAGCAATTATAATTAACTAAAACTTATCTTAAGTTCAACATGCACAATCACATTTCAATACCCTTTAAATATTTTGCAAAACCTATCAATGACGGAAAAACCATATCTATTGCAGCGTCTGTGGTATCAACCTCCGGCCGGGTGGTGGTGAGAAAAACAGTTTTGGCACCAATATTTCTTCCAAATTTCATATCGCTTAATGTGTTTCCTACCATTATAGATTTTTGAAGATTCAAGCCGGGAAAATCCTTTGCTGCTTCTATGCCCATTCCGGGGTTAGGTTTGCGCCGCGGATGGTCGTTTGAAATTTCGGGGCAAAAATAAATTTCATCAATTCTGCCACCGGCATTCACAATTTCCAATGTCATGTTTTTGTGAAGTATCAAAAGATCTTCTTCTTTTGTTATTCCTCTTCCTATTCCGCGCTGATTTGTTATTACAATAACATATTTAAAAATGCCTGAAAAAATTTTAATTGCTTCCTTTACTCCCTCATAAAACCTAAACTCTTCCCACGTATTAATATAATCCTCGTGCTTTTCATGGTTAATAACACCATCACGGTCAAGGAATAGCGTCCAGCTTGAATCAATCTTATTTAAAAAAGAATTATTCATTCAAATTAAATTGAAGAGGCAACTCATAACATGCTTTCTCAAAATCTTCTTTTATGCCAATATCTATAAAATAATTGTCTGATATTAGTCCCATCATTTTTCTGCTTGCATAATATTTTTCAAGAAAATCTGTCTCGAAAGAAAATTTTGCAGGAAGTTTCAAACTTGTAAATTCTTTTAAATTTAGCGCATAAACACCGCCGTTAATCAAACCTTCATCAAAAGGTTGCTTTTCTAAAAAATGTTGAATATGGCCATCCTTGTCCATTACAACAATTCCATAGCGGTTGAAGTTTTTCATTGGCTTAAGCGACAATGTGCACAGACAAGAATTTTGTTTATGAAAGTCTGAAAGTTTTTTTAAATCAACATTAAACAAAGTATCACCGTTCAATACAATTACATCCTCTTCACTGCAAAGTTTAGAAGCATTTAATACCGCACCGCCTGTGCCGAGTGGATGTTCTTCAATTGCAAAAGCGACATTAAATTTTTTAAAATTATTATTTACAAATTCCTGCACTTTATCATGCATATAACCGACCGATAAAATAACTCTGCGGATTTTATTTGCTTCAAGATATTTAAAAATATAACTAAGAAATGGCCGGTTGCCAATTGGGGCGAGGGTTTTAGGGAGATCGGGAACAGTTTTCTGCAAACGCGTTCCTAATCCTCCTGCTAATATAATTACTTCTTTAATCACCTTTACTGAAATATTTTTCTTCTACAAGTTCACATATAATATGACCAAGTAAAATGTGTGATTCCTGAATTCGCGGTGTATCTGTTGAAGGAACGTTCACCAGATAGTCAGCTTTCTCTTTCAATAACCCGCCCGATTCACCGGTAAATGCTATGGTGTGCATTCCCTTTTCTTTTGCTGCATCAAAAGCATTAAGGATATTTTTGCTGTTTCCGGAAGTGCTCAGTCCCACAAGAACATCTCCTTTGTTTCCGGTTCCTTTAACAAGCCTTGAGTAAATTACATCAAAATGGTAATCATTGGCAACAGCAGTAATATATGAAGTATTTGCATGTAAGGCATCGGCCGGAAGGGCATCCCGGTCAGTGTAAAACCTGCCGCTGAATTCGGCCGCAAGATGTTGTGCATCAGCAGCGCTGCCACCATTACCGCAAAACAAAACTTTATTGCCGTTGCGAAATGCTTCAACAATAAGGTCAACACAACTTTTTATCGTTTCTCTCAGTTTTTCATCTTGTAAAACCTTTTGCTTTACATCTATAGATGCTTTTATAAGTTGAGAAATCCTGTCTTTCATTTAAAAATTTTAAGGTTCAAAGGTAACTACAACTTAGCTTATAGTCCAGGTAGTTAATCCATATTTAATAAAACTATAATTTTTAATTTCACCCCCGAATTTTTTCAAACTTTTTGCCACACTAAATTTGCTATTTGCCGGGCAATAAAAAATCATAAAACCTCCGCCTCCGGCTCCGCTGATTTTTCCGCCTGTTGCACCTGCTAGTTTTGCCGCAGAATAAATATCTTCTATTCTGGAGTTGCTAATATTTTGAGCCATTTCCTTTTTATGCCTGAATCCGTAGTCCAGTATTTCTCCAAACTCATTAAGTTTTCCTTTCAAAAGAGCTTCCTTCATCATTTTGGCTTGTTCCTTTAACTGATGCATTGCTTCAATACTTTTTTCATTTTTTTTATTAACATTTGAAACCTGCTCATCAATTATTTTCGCGCTTTCGCGAGAAGTATCCGTAAAATAAAGTAAAAGATTATTTTCAAGTTCATGCATGTATTGCGGACGAATACGCAAAGGGTTTACAATTACTTTATCATCTTTATAAAATTCCATAAAGTTTACGCCGCCAAACATTGCCGCATATTGATCCTGCCTTCCGCCTGATAATCCAAGATCGTTGCGTTCAATTTCAAAGGCATAATGAGCAATATCATAATCTCCTAATGGAAGTTTAAGCATTTCTGTAAATGCCCCAATAATTGCTACAACTAAAGTTGATGAAGTGCCAAGGCCCGAACCGGCCGGAGCATCAACGGAGGTAGATAATCTAAAACCTCGTTTTAAATATCCGTAATCTTTTTGAATGCGATTGATAACGCCTTTTAGAATATCCAGCTTTCCATTTATTGGAAGAACTGAATTCAAATTATATGTTTCTGCTTCATCTCTGTCTAATGCTTCTATTAAAATTTTTTCATCATCAATTTCTATAATAGTGGCATAAGCATATAATGAAACTGATGCATTTAAAATTGCCCCGCCGTAAATATCGCAGTAAGGGCTAACATCTGTTCCTCCGCCTGCAAGGCCTATCCTTAACGGTGCTTTACTTCTGTAAATCATTTTTTTGATTATTTACAATTTCAAAAACTAATTTCTCCCATGAATATTTTTTCTTTTCCATTTGCAAACCTTCATTAAAACGTGTTTTTTCGTTACTGAAAAAATTAATAATCGCATTTGCAACAGATTCTGCATTTGGCTCGCAAACCAAACCTGAAACATGGTTAGGAACCAATGCAGGCAAGCCTCCTACATTTGTAACAATCATCGGCACTTCAAAATGGTAAGCTAACGGAGTAACTCCGCTTTGTGTTGCTTCGCGGTATGGCTGAACAACAACATCTGCCGCCGAAAAAAAATATTTCACTTCCTTATCAGATATAAACCTTGTATTTAGAATTAAATATTTTTCAAGTGAAAATTTTGAAATTAAATCATTGTAGTATTTTTCATCACCATAAAATTCACCGGCAATAATAAGTTTTGGAATATTGCTCAATCCTTTAGATTTAAGAATACTCATTGCCTCAAGTAAAATATCAAGTCCTTTATATTTTCGTATAAATCCGAAGAACAACATTATATTTTCATCTGAAGAAATATTAAATTTTTGACGTGCGGTTCCTTTTGAAATCTTTTCACCAAAATTATCATATAAAGGATGTGCAACAATTTTTGCCGGCTTATCAGTAAATTTTTTAAGGTCTGCAAAAACCTTTTCGCTCATAGTAATAAATCTGTCAACAGGTTTTAAAAAATAATTTGTAAGTAAATTATCGCCCGGCCTTTTTTCATGAGGTATAATATTATCGGCAATACAAACTATTTCCGAGTGTTTATTTTTTTTTATTATTCTTAAAATAGTTCCTAAAGAAGGCCCCATAAATGGAAGCCAATACCTGACAACAACAATATCAGGTTTTAATTTTTTTATTTTTCTGCCAACTTTAATCCAGTTAAAAGGATTTACAGAATTAATTGCTGAAATGATATTTAAATCAGCCGGAGGCGGCTCTGAAGAATACTGCGACGAGCCCGGAAAAAGAATACGCGGGTATTGCAGTGAGAATGAAAATATTGTTACATTATAATTTTCGCGGTTAAATTCCTGTGCAAGCCTTTCATTAAATGTTGCTATCCCTCCTCCGCGGAGCGGATATGCAGAACCAATTATAATTATATTTTTTGCCGGCATTTCAAAAATTAAAGGCCTACTTTTTCTTCAATAAGATAGTTATCTCTAATTGCTGAATTTCTTGATATTAATTCACCCAGAAAACCTGCCAAAAATAACTGTACCCCAACAACAATTGAAATGATGCCGATATAAAATAATGGCCTGTCCGTCATATTATATTGTTGAAATGCAAATTTTGCAATAAACAAGTATATCCAAATAACCAACCCGCCAAAGAAAACCAGGCTTCCCCACAAACCAAAAAAATGCATTGGCCTTTTCCCGAATTTACCCACAAACATTAGTGAACCCAGGTCTAAAAATCCATTTATAAATCTTTCCCATCCAAATTTTGTAACACCATATTTACGGGCACGGTGTTCAACAACTTTTTCGCCAATTTTTTTAAAGCCGCTCCACTTTGCCAGTACAGGAATGTACCTGTGCATTTCTCCATATACTTCAATGGTTTTTACAACTTTTCTTTTGTATGCTTTAAGGCCGCAGTTAAAATCATGAAGTTTTATTCCTGAAGATTTTCTTGCTGCTGCATTAAATAATTTTGAAGGAATATTTTTGGTTAATTTATTGTCATATCTCTTTTTTTTCCAGCCGCTTACCAAATCATAATTTTCACTTATAATCATCTGCCTAAGGGCAGGAATTTCATCAGGACTGTCTTGCATATCTGCATCCATTGTAATTATTACATCACCGGTTGCAGCTTTAAAGCCTTCGTTAAGGGCTGCGCTTTTGCCATAATTTCGCTGAAATTTAATTGCTTTTATATTTGGGTCTGATGATGATAATTGCTGAATTACGTTCCATGAATTATCTGTGCTGCCATCATCAATAAAAATAATTTCATAAGTAAAATCGTTTTCATTCATCACTTTTTTTATCCATGATGTAAGCTCCGGTAAAGATTCATCTTCGTTAAGAAGAGGTATTACAATTGACAAATCCATTTTTAAAGTGCTTTTTTGCGGGGCTTGTTTAATAATATGAATGAAGCCACTAACGTGGTGATAGAACCGATTGCGAGATACCAGAATATTGCTACAGATGTTACAATGGTTGTATAATATTCTTTTGATTGCAAAACAATTGTATCAATTTCTGATTGTGTTTTAGTGCCGAGTTTTATTAATTCTTCGCGGGTTTGTTGAGCATTTTCTTCAATAATTGAAGGGCTTAATTTTATAAAAATTATATTATAGATAACCATTAAAAATGTTACCATAATAAAACACTTAAAACCCTGCGAAAAATATGTTTTCAGTGATTTTAAAACTTCCTGATTTGAAAAAGCAACGAGTGTCCAAACTATTCCTGCTATATAAATTAAATATGATAGAGGCGCAAGGAATTTTTCATTCAGTGCTTCAAAATAATATACCGTTATTGAAACAGCAATCATTATTAGCCCGGTTATAATTCCTTTTACTGTTGGAGTAAGTATTTTCATCAATTAAAAAAAGTAAATGTTGAATTATGAATTCCCTTAACTGTGCCTTTTAACGGAATGTTTAAAAAAGCATTATTATTTGATAAAGAAAAATTTTTATCAGCAGTAAAAATAAAACTTTCGTTTTCATTAAAAAAAGTAAGGCATGCAATATTTCCTTCTGCAAATTTCGGCCGTTGCAAATTGAATATTTGTTCTGCTTTGGTAAAAAGTTCAACAATCCTTTCCTGATTAGATATAAAAGAATTTAAAACACTATATACTGATTGAAGAGTGGACATTCCCGGCAAAGCATATTCAAATTCTTTGAGTTTATCGTCATCTTTTACAGGCTCATGGTGAGATGCAATACAATCTATAGTTCCGTCTGCTAACGCAATTTTCAATGCTTCGCGGTCTTTAACATCCCGCAGTGGCGGGAATACCTTTAAGTTAGTATTATAAGAATGAAGGTTTTCATCAATAAAGAAGCAGTGGTATGGCGTTGCAGAACAAGTAATATTAAGGCCTTTATTTTTTGCTTCCTTAATTAATTCAATACTTTTTTTTGTAGAAACGCCGGTAATATGAAGTTTAGAATTTGTGTATTGCAATAAATCAATATCACGCTGAATGAGCATTTTTTCGGCTATCGCCGGAATTGAGGGCATCCCAAATTTTGTGGATGCAATTCCTTCGTTCATTAATCCATCTTTAAATAAATGATGGTCGTGGGCATTTTGAATAAGTACAGAATCAATTGGGATTAAATATTGCAATGCTTTAAGCATAATTGCTGTAGAAGAAATATTTTTTGAACCATCGCTGAAAGCCACAGCACCCGCATTTTTCATGTCGTACATTTCGGCAAGATCAACGCCCTCACATTCTTTTGTTACCGCTCCAACAGGATGCAGATTAACTCCATAATTATGCGACTTAATAAAAGAAGTAATGGCAGAACCGGAATTGCAGGGTTTAGTATTTGGAACTAAAAATACATCAGTAAAACCACCTGATGCAGCCGCTTTTGAACCGCTGGCTAATGTTTCATTTTGTTCCTTTCCGGGAGTGCAAAAATTTGCAAAAATGTCAATCCAACCGCTACTTACATTGCTGCCTTTTAAATTAATAACTGTTTCACTGCCGGCATTTATTTGCTCAGCTATTGTATTTATAACTCCATCTTTTATAAGAATATCTACAATTTTATTATGGAAAGGAGAGGAGGGTGAAATTACTTTTACTTCCTTATAAATTACAGACATAGACTCAAAATTGCTCAAATATCTGTAAAATTTAGCAAAGTGATAATGGCAGGAATCTTGTGAACTCTAAAATATGCGAAACATTATTGCAGAAATAATTGCGGGAGTATTATCACTTTACTTGTTAATATATATTGTATCACTGTTTTTTAACTTGGACGATCTTGCAATTTTATTATTCTTTTTATCGCCATTCGCAATAATTTTTTCTGTAATTTATATATTAAAAAAAGGCCGGCCTTCTACAAAAACATTCGATGAACATTTTTATGAGGATTATCAGGGAAGATCGGTTATTTCAAAAGATAAATCAGGTTTTTAATTCTATTGATTAATTAAATTTGCCAACTACATAACTAATTAAATATCATTTATAAATCAAAAATTTTTATTATGGATGTAATTATTCAGTCTTTAGGTTTTACCGCAGGAAATGCTATTGAAACATATATAAAAGAAAAGCTTTCTTCACTTAAAAGTGATGGAATTATACGTGCTAACGTAACCTTAAGAGTTGAACCGGAGTTAGGCCCCGAATTGCAAAATACATGTGAGATTCTTCTTGAAGTGCCGGGAAATGACCACTTCGTTAAAAGAAATAATCAGTACTTTGAAGCAGCAGTAAACGATTGTGTTGAATTGCTTGCCCAGGCGATTAAAAAAAGTAAGGAAAAGCAAAATGACAGGCGCCAGGCAGATGCAATGCAAATTCAAGATGCGCTTATGAATTCTGAAGAAGAAACGGAACTATAATATTTTGTTTTGAGGCAAAGTCAGAAACCCACGGTTGATATAGTAAATGAAGTGCTGGAATTATGCATTATTGCATATCCTGTTTCTTCATTTGTAATTAGTTTATACAAACAGTATGGCCAACGTGGATTTTTAAGTAAAAAGCAATTACAAGGATTATTGGGAAAGGCTTCCGAAATTCCTGATGTTAATCCTGCAAAAATTGCAACCCTTGAAGCCTTGATAAAGAAAATGCCGAACAGGTTTAAATCAGAATTGCCGGAAAAAAAAGCAAAAGAAGATGATCCGCACCTAAAACTTTTAGAAGAAATTTTAAATGCATTTCCCGAACATAAAGCCGCGAATTTTTTAATTGGGAAAATTAAAAATGGTGAAAGCCTAAACAGCACAGAATCTGCAGATGTACATAGATTTTACAAATTTGTAAATAAAAAAATAAATTAAAATGGAAGGGACAAAAGGAGAAATAACAACAGCTAAAGGAAAAATTAAATTTGAATTATACGACGAAGATGCACCTAAAACTGTTGAAAATTTTAAGAAACTTATTAATTCAGGATTTTATAACGGCTTAACATTTCATCGGGTGATACCTGATTTTGTAATTCAGGGCGGCTGCCCTAATGGTACAGGTTCCGGTGGCCCGGGATACACAATTCCATGTGAAACCAAAGGCAGTAAGCAGTACCACGACAGAGGAGTTTTTTCTATGGCCCACAGAGGAAAAGATACCGGAGGTTCGCAGTTCTTCATCTGCCATAGCCGAAACAATACATCTCACTTAGATGGGGTTCATACCTGTTTTGGAAAAGTAACCGATGGTATGGAAGTAGTTGATGATATAAGAATGGGAGATGTAATTGAAAAAATAACTATAGAAAAATAGGCTGCCATTGGCAGCCTTTCTTTTATCAATAATTTCTGTTTCGGTTGAAACCACCGTTTCCGCCGCGGTTGGGAGGCCTGTTCATAGGTGGACGGCTTGGGCCTTTATCTTCAGCTTCTTTCACTACAAGAGGCTTTTTGCCAAGAGACATTCCATTTAAATTTTCTATAGCATCTTTGGCTTCATCTGCATTTAGCATATCCACAAAACCAAAACCTTTACTTTTTCCGGTTTCTTTATCAATAGCAACTCTGGCAGTTATTATTTTTCCGAATTTTTCAAAAATTTCTGTGAGTTCAGCATCATCGAGGTCGTAGGGTAGGCCGGCAACAAATATTTTCATTAAAAGATGTTTGTGCGAAAATAAGGGAATTTTAATGGAATGTTTTTTGTTTTTTTTATAGAAATTTTTTGATCATGGATAAAAAAAATGAAATCAGAGAAGGGGAAAATAAATCTATCAGAAATACACCTCAAAAAGATGTGCAGGGAAAGAGAACCTATCCCGTAAAAAATCCTGAAAATAACATCACAGAAAATACTGCCAAAGAAAATGAAGGATTAAATCAGGCAAAGACAATTAAAAAAACTCCTCCTTTAAATTAATAATTAAATACTTATCAGTGCGGCTGTTACAAAAGTCAATTTGCTACTTTTGTAATTTATTTTGTTGAATAATTACACTACATACAGAAACTTTTTAAATGGCCGGCCTTTCAGTGAAGGTCTTAGAATAACAACCGGAATAATAACCCCATCTTTTGTATTAGCATATTTCGGTCTTTTGCCATTAGGCATAGCCATGTCGTTAGGAGCTTTGGCGGTTAGCATAACAGATGTGCCCGGCCCTCTGCGCCACCGCATAAACGGAATGGGCATTTGCATTTTATTATTATTTTCAGTTTCATTGATAAGCGCTTATGCTTCATACAATGTTGTATTGTTAGGAGTTGTAGTAACTATATCCGGTTTTGTTTTTTCTATGCTAACAATTTATGGATTACGAAGTTCCGCAGTTGGCATTGCTGTAATGGTGATAATGATTATCAGTTTAAATTTTAGAAGCGGCACTATTTCTCCCTGGTTAAATTCATTATTAATTTCTGCAGGGGCAGTGTGGTATATGATTTTTAGTATATCGCTTTACCATCTCCGGCCTTACAAATTAATTCAACAGGAACTTGGAGATTTATTAATTGAACTTTCCGGCTACCTCTCTACACGTGCAAAATTTTATGAAGATCATCCTGATTATGAGAAAATATATTTATCACTGCTTCAACAACAAACTCATATTGAAGAGAAAAAAGG
>JAFDXB010000067.1 GCA_018268175.1 Bacteroidota bacterium
GTCAGATTCTAAAATTTCAGTTGAAGATTCCTTGTCACATCTATTAAAATATATGTCTGAAAACAAATTGGACAAAATATTCACTCAAACAAAAATCATTATTGCGCCGGGCTATAACTTTAAAATAGTAAAGGCAATTGTTACTAACTTTCATCAGCCAAAATCAACTTTGCTTTTACTAATTGCTGCGGCATTGGGCGAAAAATGGAAGGAAATTTACGAATATGCTCTGCAGAATGATTTCAGGTTTCTGAGTTACGGCGATGGTAGTTTATTGTATGTTGATCAGGGCTGAATTTTTACTTTCGTGCCAACAGGGATATAATTAAAAAGATCAAGCATTTCAGAATATCTAACTGAAATGCATCCATCGGTCCAGTTATAATAATTATCTATAGTCCATTCTTCATCCGGCCTTGTGCCGTGAATAGCAATGCCATTGCCAATTTTAGCGTTACGTGGAATAGTTCCGTTGTTTTTACGCTCATTAAATTTTTTATAGCTTTCTGCATTTGGGTAATCAAGCAAAAGTTCCGGGCCCCACTTTGGATTTTTCTTTTTTACAATAATTGTAAAATCACCGTTAGGAGTTTTTTTGTCTCCTTCTCTCATTTTGTCGCTTAGGTCTTTACTGCCAAATACAATAGGGTAGGTAGCATACCATCCTTCTTCATCATAAATATGCATCTCATAATCACTCTTATCTATAACAATATAATACGGGCTTTCAGCAAAAAATTTCCCTTTAAAAGAATTAGGTTGAAATGAAGAAAAAGCTATAAGCACTAATAGCAACAAAGGCAAATATTTTAATTTCATAGAAAAAGAAAAATGATTTTTGGATAGTGGATCAAATTTAAAAACATTTTTAAATTTAAAGTGTGTTTTAACATTAACAAAAAATGGCTGCAAACTTTCGCCTGCAGCCATAGACCCCTCAAACTAAAAACATTTTTTAAAACTTACTGAACCTTAAGCCAAATGAATAAGGCTTGAAATCTAAATCATTATTAAACATTGATTTTGGGCTATATGAACCGTAAAATTTAACAGGCCCTAAACCAATTTCTGCGATGTATGATAACTTGAATTTTTCCAAATCGTAATCACCACGATTCTTTTGTTTTCCTCTTTGTTCGCTTACTTGCTTATTACGCTGGCTGTACAAGTATCCGGCACTTACGCCAAACCCAAATGATAGCTGTGGTTTTCCTTTTCCTGAATTCGTTCTGAACGTTAGCATTAAAGGTACTGTGAGATAGTCTGCTGCAAGTTTGTTTTTCTTAAATGAAATTGAATCTCTGAATACAAAAGGTGCATTGGTTGTAGTATTTAACGGATCATAAGGAATAATTCCATCTTCCTTAAAACTTAAAGGAGATTTAAATCTGTAGTTATTCAATTCTAAACCAAGGCCGTATTTAATGCTGATATTTTTCTTTACGAGATCATACTTTTGCATGAAAAACCAAATATTTACATTAACACTTTTCCCCGACCTAAGTTTAAAATCGTTTCCGTTTATTGCCGGAGTGCCGGGTTGATTTACAAGGTAGCTGTTAGGAGTTGAATAATCAGTTTGGTCATTCCAATTGGCAAATCCCAAATCTACAATTCCCCAGTTTGTTGTTAATCTTGAATTTCTTTTCTTTCTTGTTGTATCGGCAGTTACTATTGTTTTATCCTTACTTTTTTTAATGATCATTACCTTTCCGATCCTTACTGTATCACGCTTTGATGTTATTACAACTGAAGTGTCAGTAACCGTTAGTGTGTCTGTTTGTGCTTGCGTATTCAGGCAAAATAATGCCAGTGCAAACATTGCAATTAATTTTTTCATGACGCTGTTTTTGATGAGTTATTAAAGAGAGATCTCGAAATTGCCTACCGTAAGATGGTCAGGCAGATCTATAGTTTTGGATTTGTTTACAATTTTTTTCACCTTATTTAAAAATCTCCCGGCTTTTGATTTATTTACTACTTCTTCATCAACCACAAACACATGTCCAATGCTTTCCTGCTGTAGCTCCGGTGCCGATGCATAACTTGCCATTTGAACATTTAATGGTTGTTTTGGTATAATGCTTCCTGATTTCTTTTCTGAATTTATTTTATCAAACTCTTCAGGATCATTATTAATTGTTGAAACATAATTAGCCGGAGCCTGATTTATAATTGGAGCATTTAACTTAGGTTGAACTTCAACGTTTTCATGCTTCTCAGGAACTCCTTTTTTCTTATTTCTGTTTTCTTCCGGTTTATGAAAATTCTCCTCTTTTACCTCATTTGATTTTTCTTTTGTTTCTGTTGATTTTATTTCGGCAGTGTCAGGCTTTAAAACTGAACTGTCGGTTGCTTTTGAAATATGTTCTTTATTTACAGGAATATCACTTTCACGGTTTTCCATTTTTATGGCCCAAAATAAGCCAATGCCTATAATCATTGCTGCAGCAGCATATTTGAAAAAACGGAATGAATATACAGGCGTTTCATAGCGGTACAAAAGAGCTTTATTTTTATATTCAATTTTTTCATCCGGCAATTTTGTTTTTTGAAGAAGAGACCATTCATCACTAACACTTTGATTGGTGTTTATTAAATCAAGCAACTTCTTTTCATTTGCAACTTTCTCATTATCTAAAAACAAAAGCAATTCCGATTGAATATTATTCCCTTCATCCTTAAGTAAGGAAGTTTTGTCGCTAAAGCTGATGGAATCTAAAGACAAAACAGTATCGTTAATAATATTGAATTCTTTCTTTAGCTGAGGATTGGCCAAAACAAAATCTTCAACCATCTTACGGGAAGTTTCATCAAGTTCTTTATCTGCATAAAGCAGGAAATATTCTTCGTAATTAGTTAAATTGATTTTCATTTTAAATAACGTTTTCAGGACTAACAATATATTCTCTTAACTGAAGCCTTGCTCTATGCAAGTAAACCTTAACCTGGCTCTCATTCAATCCTGTTATTTCCCCAATTTCCTGATAAGAATAACCTTCATAATCCTTCAGCATCACAAGGCTTCTTTGTGTTTCACTCAATGTTGACAAAGCCTCATTTAAAATTCTTCCTGAATTTGATTTAGTGAAATTTATTCCTTCCGGCATTTCTTCTTTTAAAACAACTCTTTTATTTTTTCTTATATGATCTATCATTAAATTGTATGCAATGGTAAATAAGTAACTTTTTGATGATGTAACTTCAACTTTCTCCTTATTTATCCATAATTTCTCAAACGCAGTTTGAACAATATCCTTAGAATCTTCAGAATGCCCCAGGTTTTTTACAATAAAACGATATACATTATCTGCATATAATTTTACGCAATCATTATAATCTTTTTCAAGCATGTTTTAGTTAGTAAAGTGGGTTCAAAACTACATTTAATTGTTATACGCCTAACGAAATGAAAAAGTTACAAACTTTTAAAAAAATTTTTTCAACCCCATTTTTATGATATTCAATAAAGGAGAAATCATTAGTATTTTTGCCAAAATTTAATATTATGAATAAAGCATTTATCAGCAGGATTGGAAAGGAACTTGAAGGGATTAAAGAGGCGGGTTTATATAAGCAGGAAAGAATTATAACCAGTGACCAGGGTGCTGAAATTGAAGTAAATGGAAAAAAGGTATTAAATTTTTGCGCAAATAATTATTTAGGATTATCATCTCATCCTAAAGTGTTGGAGGCAGCCAAAGAAACGATAGATTCACGGGGCTATGGTATGAGCAGTGTGCGATTTATCTGCGGTACGCAGGATATTCACAAAAAACTTGAAAAGAAAATTGCTGATTTTTTAGGAATGGAGGATGCAATTTTATATGCTGCAGCTTTCGACGCCAACGGCGGTGTTTTTGAACCATTGTTTACTGAAGAAGATGCAATAATAAGTGATGAACTTAACCATGCTTCAATTATAGATGGAGTTCGTTTATGCAAAGCGCAAAGATTCCGCTATAAGCATAACGATATGGCTGATTTGGAGCAAAAACTAAAAGAAGCTCATTCTGCCCGAAGCCGTATAATTGTTACAGATGGCTCCTTTTCAATGGATGGAACAATAGCGCAACTTGATAAAATTTGTGATTTAGCTGATAAATATGATGCTCTTGTAATGAGTGATGAATGCCATTCTTCAGGATTTATAGGAAAAACCGGCCGCGGTACGCATGAATATAGAAATGTAATGGGCAGAGTTGACATTATAACAGGAACATTGGGCAAGGCATTAGGTGGCGCCTCCGGCGGATTTACTGCCGCGAAAAAAGAAGTTGTTGAAATGCTAAGGCAAAGAAGCCGCCCTTATCTTTTCAGCAACACTGTGGCGCCATCAATTGTTGGAGCATCAATAGTTGTTCTAGATATGCTTACACAAACAACGGAATTGCGCGATAAACTTGAAGCAAATACGAAACTGTTCAGAGAGAAAATGACGCAGGCAGGCTTTGAAATAAAACCGGGCGACCACCCTATTGTTCCAATAATGCTTTTTGACTCAGTTTTAGCTCAAAATTTTGCAGCCAAACTTCTTGAAGAAGGAATTTATGTTATCGGATTTTTCTTTCCTGTTGTTGCAAAAGGGCAAGCTAGAATTAGAGTTCAACTTAGTGCTGCACATACAACAGAACATGTAGAAAAAGCTATTAATGCTTTTACAAAAGTTGGGAAAGAATTGGGCGTTTTGAAATAACAAGCCTTTTTTATTTAATCAATAATATCGTTACAATAATATTATCATTAATTTGATGAAATGTATGCTGTAAAAATTTATTGTCCTGAGGCTACAAACCGCATCAAATATATATTTGACGTATTTTTTGGTAATCTTATTATTTGCAACTATGAATTTATATCAGATAAAAAGGAGTTTTTAAAAGCCGATGGGATAAAAATCAATTATTCTGAAGATGATTTTTATTCAAAATTTTTAATTAAACCATTTGGATTACTTCACTCAAACAATATAGAATTACAAAGAATTAGTATTATAAATTATGAATCGTATCCCGCTTTTTTTGCAGTTGATGATTCAAATTTGCCATTTGATATATTCAGCGCAGCCTTTTATTTGATTACCAGATATGAAGAGTATCTCCCTCATTTTAAAGATAAATTCGGCAGGTATTCCCATTCATCTTCTATTGCATTTAATGCGGGGTTTCTAAATTTCCCTTTAGTAAATTTCTGGGCTGTTAAATTGTGTTATGCTCTTAATTCCACCTTCGGGGATGTTGTTTTGCAAACCCGTACTTTTTCATATCAACCTACTTATGATATTGATATGGCATGGTCGTATAAAAACAAAGGTTTTAATAGAAATGCAGGAGGTTTTATGAAGCAACCGGGTCTTAGCCGCATTCTCACATTAGCTGGTTTAAAAAAGGACCCATTTGATTCCTTTGATTTTCTTAGTTCATTAAAAACTTCAAAAATTCCGCTTTATTTTTTTCTGGTTTCTGAACAAAATGGCATTTATGATAAAAACATTCTTCCATCTAACAAAGCTTTTCGCAATTTGATTAAATCTGTCACCGGAAAAGTTTTACTTCATCCTTCGTGGCAAAGTAATGCAGATCCTGAAATTGTGAAGCGTGAAAAGGAAATTCTTGAAGACATTACCGGGACAAATATTTCTGCCGGCAGGCAGCATTATATAAAATTTCAATTACCTGAAACATTTTGTGATTTACTGAATTGCGGAATTACAGATGAATACAGCATGGGATATGGAACTATAAATGGTTTCAGGGCATCAATATCATCGCCGTACAAATGGTACAATTTATCAACAGAAGAAATAACAGATTTAACAATACACCCTTTTTGTTTTATGGACGCAAACAGTTTTTATGAACAAAAACAAGATTTAGCGGCAACAGAAAAAGAACTGAATTTTTATTTAGAGATTTGCAAGAGTAATGGCTGCGATTTGATAACTATTTTTCATAATAATTTTTTGGGAAGTTCACCTGAATTTTCAGGCTACAGGCAAATGTATTCTGACTTCCTTTCAAGAATTTAAGCTTAACACAACCTATGTTAATGAAGAAAATGGCGGGTTTCTGTAATCACCATTGCAAGGTTGTTTTCTTTACAATAGTCAATTGAATCCTGGTCTCTTATTGAACCCCCGGGTTGAATAAAAGCAGATACACCTGCCTGATGAGCAATTTTTACACAATCATCAAAAGGAAAAAATGCATCGCTGCCAACAACAGAACCTGTAGTATCAAACCCGGATTTTTTAGCCTTATCAATTGCTTGTTTAAGAGAATCAATTCTACTTGTTTGTCCACATCCTTTCCCTATAAGTTGAAGATTTTTTACCAGGCTTATTGCATTACTTTTTAAATGTTTGGCAATAATATTTGCAAAATGCAAATCTTCTTTTTCTTGTTCAGAACTTAAGCGGCCACCTTTTTCACTCCAGCTTTTAATGCTGATCTGGTCACTGTTTTGAACCAAAATTCCATTAAAAATATTCTTAACCTGAAAGGTGGGAAATTTTAAATTTGAAATTTCAAGAAGGATTCTGTTTTTTTTGCTTTTTAAAACTTCGAGTGCATCGTTTTCAAATGCAGGCGCTGCCAGAATTTCGCAAAACAATTCATTTATTGTTATTGCTGCTTCTTTGGTTATAGGTTTGTTACTGCACAAAACTCCTCCGAAGGCGCTTTCCGGATCGCCCTCCAGAGCAGCTTTCCATGCATTTTCAACTGTATCTCTAATTGCCATTCCACAAACGTTTGTATGTTTTAAAATTAGAAACACACACTTGTTTTCATTTTTATATTCATCAATCAAACGCAAGGCTGCATCAACATCTACAAGATTATTATAGGATAATTCTTTGCCATGAATTTGTTTGAAACAGTCGCCCGGATTGCCAAAGTAAATTCCTTTCTGGTGTGGATTTTCTCCATATCTTAAAATGTTTTCTTTTTTCCCGAAGGGAGAAAGTAATTCTATATTATTAAAATAAGATGAGATGGAATTGTCGTACGATGTACATACATCAAAAGCCTGCTTGGCAAAATTGCGGCGTTGTTCTAAAGTGATTTCTCCGTTTTGAGTTATTAATAGATCATTAAAAGTTTTATAATCTTCTTTTCGTGAAATTACAGTTACTTCATTAAAGTTTTTTGCTGCTGCCCTCAACATTGACGGCCCACCAATATCAATTTTTTCAATTATTTCATTTTCATCAGTAGTTGATTTAACCGTTTCTTCAAATGGATACAAATCAACAATAACCAAATCAATGAGAGGAATATGATGTTCATTTATTTCAGTAATATGCTTTTCATCGGTTCTCTTTGCAAGGATGCCACCAAAAATTAGTGGATTTAAGGTTTTTACTCTGCCACCAAGAATTTCCGGGAAGCCGGTTATTTCTTCAACATCTATACAATCGGCACCTAATGAATTGATAAATGATTTTGTACCCCCGGTACTTATTATTTTTATTTTTTGCGATTTTAATGTCGAAACTATTTCTTCTAATCCTGTTTTGTTGTAAACAGAAATTAAAGCCGTGGTAATTTTCAGATTCATATATATAGTTTTAGACCGGCAAAATGAGGGCACCTTTGTCGGCCACCGAATGATATGGCAAATTTAATTCTTCACACTCCTTTTTCCATTTTTCAATTTTCCACATACTGTTAGAACCATCGAAAACAACAATACCGGGTTTTATCTTTTTGCATAGATTTTTTATTTCAGATAAATTGTTGTTCGACATCAAAAGCACGTCCACCTTTAGTTGTGGCTGATTACTGCTTAAATTTTTTAAAGTATCTATGTGAATAATTGTTTTAGAATAAAATTGTATTACCGATCCTGTTATTTTTATATTTGAATTATTTTCCTGCTTCAACATCATATTTACCCGGGTAGGTTTAAGATGAAAATTTTTAAGTATTCCTTCCTGATTTAAAGCCATAGAACCTATAAATGAAAATGTTCTTCCGGATACAAAATCTATTGCAGTGTTGTGTGGCACATTATAAAAAATAATTTTTTTAGAGGTAAGTGCTTTTAGATTCTCTATTGAATAAACTGAAATGTACAGCAAAGCTGAATATGAAAAGATGTTAAAGGATATTCTTTTCTTTATAAAAAAGCAGATTACAATTGAATACAATAGTATTGTTGATAATACATTACCAAATAAACCATCACTTACCGAAAATTTGAAGCTATCCATCCATTCAATATAGTTGTTCATAAATTTTAATAATCCGGCAATTGCCAGGCCCAGATAATTTATAAATGGTAGAAATGAAAATGAAACCAATATTATTTCCAGAAATAAAATCAATGATGATAATGGAACCGCAATTAAATTAGTTAGGATAAACATATTCGGAAACTGGTGAAAATAATAAATGCAAAGAGGGAATGTGAGCAATTGTGCTGCAATAGTTACTGAAACCATTTTCCATATTTCATTTAATAATTTGAATTTTATAAACAAAAGTTTGTAAATAGGTTGTTGTAACCATATTATACCAATTACTGCAAGGTAACTTAACATAAAGCCTACATCCCATAAATAAAAGGGGTTATAGCATAATAATAAAAATGCAGAGGCCGCTATTGTATTGTATGTTGAAGATTTTCGAAAGAAGTTTTTGCCAATTAAAAAGCATGAAAACATTAAAGCACTTCGCAACACTGATGCAGAACCGCCTGTAAGAAAAGCAAATGCCCACAACAGTAAAATAATTCCAAACACATAAATTAGTTTTTTGTTTTTTACTACCGGAATTCTCCTAAAAATCCACACGAGAATAACATATATCAATCCCAAATGCAAGCCGCTTATTGCAATTACATGAACAACACCGGTATTGCTATAAGATTGAAGAAGATCTTTGTCAAGATTTTCCTTGTAACCTATCAATAATGCTTCTGCAATTCCTCTAACTTTCTGGTCAGTAAAATGGTTAGACAATATCTCTACAATTCTTTCCCTTGATTTTATTAAAATATTTTTGAAATAATCAGGAGAGTTTCCGACTACTTTATAATTTTTTTGCCCGGCAAATGCTAAATGGTATATTCCGTTTAATTCGCAATATTTCTTATAATCAAAACTTCCAGGGTTGCCGGAATTTTTAATTTTAGTTAATCCTGAAAGAAGCAAAATTTCGCTTCCATATTTAAGGCTGTCATTTATTTCACCTTGAAAATAAATAATAATTTTTCCCGAAGCCGGAATCTTATTTTCACCATCTATTAATGCTAAAACCTTAGCTTCAGCTTTTGAAGTCTTATTTCTTTTAAGTAAAGGTTCATTTAATTTTACTAATATTTTTTTGTTTTCAAAATGCTGATTGCCGTACCAGTAGGGCTGGTTTTTATTTGCATTTTTATTGGTAATTATTGCAGCTCCCAAAAACAATATAAATAAAATTAAAGCTCCGGAAACCTTTCTCAGCTTGTATTTTGTTGAAAATTTTGTTTTTGATAAAATGAAAAATAAAAGTATTGAGAGAATAAAGCCCCACTGAAGAATTTGAAACGGAGGATTAAGGTAAAATGAAAAAATTATGCCTGCAATAACCGGAACAATTATCCGGCAAAAAGGTGAATGTTTCCAAGCAGGAATACTAAAGTGCATTCCGCAAGTTATTCCTAACCATTTTTAAAAAATGTTTAGAAACGTTTACTTACTTAAGTAGATACTTCTTTCTTTATAAAGTTGCCTGAAATATGGGTCTTTTAAATCTTTTATAAATCTGATTGCTTCACCTGTACTTTTCATTTCCGGACCGAGTTCTTTATTAACCCCGGGAAATTTATTGAATGAAAACACCGGTTCTTTAATTGCAAATCCTTTTAGATTTTTTTCAAATTTCAAATCTGCAATTTTCGCTTTGCCAAGCATAATTTTGGTAGCAATATTAAGGTATGGAATGCCATAAGCTTTTGCAATAAATGGAGTTGTTCTTGATGCTCTCGGGTTTGCTTCTATTACATATACTTCTCCATTTTTAATTGCAAACTGAATATTTATCAGCCCGCAAATATTTAATGCTCTTGCTATTTTTTCTGCATATTCTTCCATTGTTTGCACAATGAGAGGGCTAAGATTAAATTGAGGCAAAACTGCATTGCTGTCGCCACTATGTATTCCCGCAGGTTCTATGTGTTCCATTACTCCCATTACATGAAAAGATTCACCATCAAAAAGTGCATCTATTTCTGCCTCCTGGCACCTGTCGAGAAAATGGTCAACAAGTATTTTATTTCCGGGCATGTGTTTTATTAAACTTAGCACTCCTTTTTCAAGTTCATCGTCATTAATAACTATTCTCATACCTTGGCCACCTAACACATAACTGGGCCTCACTAAAACCGGATAGCCAACTTCCTGCGCAATTTTTATTGCTTCATCTGTGGTAAAAGCGGTTCCATATTTTGGATAAGGAATTTCAAGTTCTTTCAGCAAATCGCTGAAACGGCCACGATCTTCGGCAAGATCCATTTCTTCGAATGAAGTGCCTATAATTTTTACACCTTTTGCATGCAGCCTTTTGGCCAGTTTCAAAGCAGTTTGCCCTCCAAGCTGAACAATTACACCGAATGGTTTTTCATGTTCAATAATTGCATTTATATGTTCCCAAAACACCGGTTCAAAGTATAATTTATCTGCTACATCAAAATCTGTTGAAACAGTTTCAGGATTGCAATTAACCATTATTGCTTCATATCCGCATTCTTTAATTGCAAGCAAACCATGTACGCAGCAATAATCAAACTCAATGCCCTGGCCAATTCTGTTAGGCCCGCTTCCTAATACTATTATTTTTTTCTTATCAGAAATTTCAGATTCATTTAAACTAAGTGAAGAATTAGAATTTTCAAATGTTGAATAAAAATATGGAGTCTTCGAATCAAACTCGCCACTACAAGTATCAACCATTTTATAAACACGGTGAATATTATACTTCTGTCTTAACTCATAAATTTCTTCATCTGAAGTTCCACCTATTATCCTCGAAATCTGTTCATCAGAAAAGCCAAGCATTTTTGCTTCCCTTAACAAATCTTCAGGCATATTTTTTACTTCATAGTTTACAAGTTCTTTTTCACAATCAGCAATTTTTTGTATTTGGTTTAAAAACCAGCGGTCAATACCAGTATTTTCATGTATTCTGTTCACACTTATACCCAGCATAAGTGCGTCTTTAATTCTAAAAATGCGGTCCCACTTTGGCACTTTCATATATTCCAAAAGTTCCTGCGACCTCTTCATACTTTTGCCGTAATATCCTAAGCCCACTGCTTCATTTTCCAGGCTTTGACAAGCTTTTTGAATTGCTTCACAAAAACTTCTTCCAATGCCCATAACTTCACCAACGCTTTTCATTTGAAAGCCAAGTGTGTCATTCGCTCCGCGGAATTTATCGAAATTCCATCTCGGAATTTTTACTATAACATAATCAAGCGCCGGTTCAAAATATGCAGAAGTTGAGCCTGTTACCGGATTTTTTATTTCATCGAGATTCAAGCCCAGTGAGAGTTTCGCCGCTACTTTTGCTATCGGGTAACCGGTTGCTTTGGAAGCCAAGGCGGAACTGCGGCTTACACGAGGGTTTATTTCCACCACAATCAATTCTTCAGTTTCGGGGTTTAGTGCAAACTGAACATTGCAGCCTCCGGCGAAGTTTCCTAAAGCCCGCATCATTCTTATTGCGGTATTTCGCATATTTTGATAGGCAGTATCGCTAAGCGTCATTGCCGGAGCAACTGTAATGCTGTCGCCGGTATGCACTCCCATAGGGTCAAAATTTTCAACTGTGCAAACAATTATTACATTGTCTGCATTATCGCGAATCAATTCCAGTTCAAACTCTTTCCAGCCGAGAACTGCTTTTTCAACAAGAACTTCATGAATTGGCGAAGCTCTTAAACCATTGTTAAGCGCTTCATCAAGGTCTTCCTTTTTAAATACAATTCCACCGCCACTTCCACCAAGGGTGAACGATGGCCTTATTACAAGAGGAAAGCCTATCTGCTGCGCAAATTCTTTTCCTTCCAAAAATGAATTTGCAATTTTTGCAGGCGCAACATCTATTCCCATTTCTATCATCCATTGCCTGAATTTTTCTCTGTCTTCAGCTTTATCAATTGCTTTTATATCAACACCTATAAGTTGTACGTTGTATTCCTTCCAGATACCAAGTTCATCAACTTCTTTACATAGGTTAAGTGCAGTTTGTCCGCCCATTGTTGGAAGTACAGCATCAATTTCATTTTCCTGTAAAATTTTTTCGATGCTTTCAACAGTTAATGGCCACAAATAAACTTTATCAGCCATTAACGGATCTGTCATAATTGTTGCAGGATTACTGTTTATCAGAATAACTTTTACTCCTTCTTCTCTTAAACTTTGAGCAGCCTGCGTGCCTGCATAATCAAATTCGCAAGCCTGGCCAATTACAATAGGGCCGCTTCCGATAATTAAAACTGAATTGATTGATTTATTTTTTGGCATTTTTGAAAAGTGCCTTTAGGATGGCTGCCAAAAGTAAATATTTGTTTTTAAAATTTCATTTGGTTATTTGCCCGAAAATATTAAGGCACCCAAAATAAGGCCTGCAATTAGCGCTATTACTGCATAAACCCAAACTGCTGTTGAATTATTTTTATAGTTTTCAACCAGCGAATTTGATTGCTGCAATAACAATTCACTTTGCCGCTGCTGATTTTTCAACGTTTCAATTTGTTTTTGAAGCACTTCTGTTTTTTGCAAATTCAATTCATTTGCATCCAATAATTTTTGATTGTGCATCCTTATTAATTCCTGAACAATAGCCTCCGAATCATCTTTTGATTTTTTTGAAATAGTGCTTAGCGAAGAAATCTGTTCTTGTAAAACCTTTAATTGGCCTTCATGATTAATATTAAGTTCCGACACTGATTTTTCATGCAATTCCTTGGAAGCTTTTATTTGATCTTCAAGATTTTTTATTTGTTGTAAATAGTTTGCGTTTAAATTATCAGTAATATCTTTTATAAGTTTTGCTTTCGAGTTCTCCATTTCCGCCACGGCGGAATTATATATTTCCCTTAAATAATTTCCAAAATGAGTTGGAGTAATAAATTTTTTATCAGATAGTTTTTCAAACAATGTAACATCTTGGGCATGGCCAATTGCAGAAGCAACAATAGTTTTACAATTTAGAATTGCCTCACAAAGAGCTGCATCATCAAAAACTGAGAGGTTTTCTCCACCGCCGCGTGCAACACACAAAACATCTGTTTCATCATTATCAATCTCTTTAATTTTTTTAATTATTTCTGCCGGTGATGAAAGAGAAACTCTGTGGAATTCAATATTATAAAGTGAAACCGCTGCTTCCATTGCATCTTTAATGTCAGTATCAATAATTGCGGAACGGCCCATTATAATTTTTACAGTTAACTTTTTATTGTGGTAAACCGATTCTTTAATAAATGAATCTAAATCTTTAAAACCTGCTTCTACTTTTTTGTTTATCAGAAGTATTTTTTTTGTTTCCTCTTCCGAAAAAGTATTTACACGTTGGGCCAAAAGCTCTATAAAATTTATCAGCAATTCTATTCTGCCCGATTTATCAACCCGGCGGGTAATAAAGCCATTAAATTCAATTGTTTTATTGTCATTTAATGAATTATGAATTAAAGAAGGTGTTATTAGTGTAATAGAATTTTCACCGGCTTCATCCTTTAGTTTATTGTAGAAATTACCGCCATAATTGGCAGTTCCGGTTTTTTTAAATATTCCTTTTAATTGAATAATTTTTTTTTCTTCACGAATTACTGTTGCAGCATTAAATATAGCAACCAACGAAGAAGGGCTGTAAAAAAAATTTTCCTGATTATTCAGGTCATTTACAAGAGGTTTTAATTCTGCAACATTCATATTACCCCAAATTTACCTTTTTGGGTAATAAAATCCTAAATATTTTAGTTTTTATGTTGTTTTATTCAAAGGTTTTTCATTGAATCACCTTCAGGGAGTTTTTCGTCAACAGAATTTTTCACAATAGTATCGCTTATTTTTGGCAAAGGATTTTTTCTTTGCTCATCAAATTCATGGCGGGCCGTTATTATATCAATGCATTCAAAAATTGCTTTTCTGAATGAAGATTCGTCTGCAATTCCTTTTCCGGCAATATCGAAGGCAACACCATGGTCAGGTGAAGTTCTTACCGCTTTTAAACCTGCGGTGAAGTTTATTCCGTTTCCGGTGGCAAGAGATTTAAATGGAATTAACCCCTGGTCGTGATACATTGCAAGAACTGCATCAAACTTTGAATAACTTCCTCTGGCAAAAAATGCATCGGCACTGTAAGGCCCGAAACACAAAATTTTTCTGCTCCTTGCAGTTTGTACTGCAGGGGAAATTATAATTTCTTCTTCTTTGCCTATAAGTCCCTCATCGCCTGCATGAGGATTTAATCCTAAAACCGCAATTCTTGGATTTGTTATTCCAAAATCTCTTGACAGCGACTGCTGCATTATTGTAAGCTTACGAAGAATATTTTCGGTTGTTACATGTTTGCTAACTTCTTCTAAAGGAATGTGCTCTGTGAGTAAACCAATCCTCATATTTTCAGCAACCATCATCATCACAACGTCCTCTGCACCAAATAACGATTTTAAAAAAGGTGTGTGCCCTTTAAAATTAAATTCCTTCAGGTTTGTATTTTTTTTGTGGATTGGGGCGGTAACCAAACCATGTATATCACCATTTTTTAATGCTTCGGCAGCAGTTTTTAAACTCAAAACTGCATACTTACCACCTGTTTCATTTAAAATTCCCGGAGTAACATTTACTTCCTCTTCCCAGCAGGAAAATATATTAAGTTGCTTGAAATTTATTTTTGAAAAATCTTTTATAATAGAGAAGCTTAAATTCTGATCACCAACTGTTTTACGGTAAAAATTTAAAACTTTATTTCCTGCAAATAATACAGGAGTGCAAAATTCAAGAATGCGGTGATCAGCCAAAGTTTTAATAATAATTTCAATTCCTATACCATTAGTATCGCCGCATGAAATGCCTATCACAGGTTTTTTTTCCATTTATCCTTATTTATTAGATATTTCAAAAATACTAAAATTAGGACTATAAGGTTTTAATTTGCATTTATGTATAAGCTCAAAAAATCGTTGGGGCAGCATTTTCTGAAAGATGGAGTTATAATTTCGAAAATAATAGAGGCACTTAAACAAAATAGTTTTTCTCAACTTCTTGAAGTAGGGCCGGGCGGCGGAGCTTTAACAGGTGAACTTCTTAAAATTGAAAATATAAATTTTAAAGCAGTTGAACTCGACGAAGAAAAGGTTCACTATCTCGAAAAAACATTTCCCGCAATAAAGGGAAAGATTATTCATAAAAGTTTTCTTGACATTGAGCCACCATTTGAAAATCAGTTTACAATAATTGGGAACTTTCCTTATAATATTTCAACCCAAATACTTTTTAAAATATTGGATTGGAA
>JAFDXB010000068.1 GCA_018268175.1 Bacteroidota bacterium
ATCCTTTCACTACATCAACAGCATTTGTTTTTACCTTAACGGGAAGTAAAATCCCTCAAAATATCAGAATTCAAATTTTAACCGTTACCGGGAAAATTGTGAGAGAAATTAATTCGGCTGAACTAGGGCCTATCCACATTGGAAGGAATATTACTGAATTCAAATGGGACGGCACTGATATGTATGGCCAAAAACTTGCAAATGGGGTTTATCTGTACAGGGTTCTTACAAATCTTGATGGTAAAGGGTTGGATAAATACAGAGCTTCCGGCGATAATACTGATAAATTTTTCAATAAAGGTTATGGAAAAATGTATTTAATGAGATAATTATTGTTTCAATTGCAGGTTTCGTAATATATACTTTCCAAGTATATCGAATTCAATATTTACTTCTGCCCCGGCAGATAAAAACCTGATATTTGTATTGTTGTATGTATATGGAATAACGCCTACCGTAAAACTGTTTTTAGTAACATTATATATTGTAAGGCTAATGCCATTTAAAGAAATTGAACCTTTTTCTATAATAAGCCCGGCAAATTGCGATGGAATTGTGAATGTAAATTCATAGTTTCCGCCAATTTCTGAAATATGGCTACAAGTTGCAACAGTATCAACATGTCCCTGAACAATATGCCCGTCCAACCTGTCGGAAAGCCGCAGTGACCGTTCAATATTAATAATATCGCCTGTTTTCCAGGAATTTATTGTTGTTTTTTTAATTGTTTCCGGAATTGCGGAAACTATATAATTATTACCTGATACCGATTCTACTGTAAGGCATATTCCATTATGAGCAATACTTTGGTCAATTTTAAATTCGTGTGTAAAAGGAGAGGAAAGGGTAAGGACAATTTTTTCGTTTTCTTTTTTAATATTTATTATTTCAGCAAAAGTTTCAATTATACCTGTAAACATTTTCCAAAATTCGGATTTTGTTGATAGAATTTGTTTTTTTTTAGAAATTAGTTCTATATTTGCACCCTGTTATAAAAAAAAGGTACTATAAAATAATTAAAAAAGAGGTTTTACATGCTAATTATTGATTCAAAAGATTGCGAAAACATAGACAAAGCGCTTAAGAAGTACAAGAAGAAATTTGAAAAAAGCCGAATTCTTCTTCAGCTTCGCGAAAGGCAAGCTTACACTAAGCCGTCTATTCGCCAGCGTACGCAGAAGTTAAAAGCTGTGTACAAGCAACAAATCGCATCCGGAAAGATAGAGATATAATAATTTTCTAAAGCAATATATTTGAACTGATATCCGTTTAACTTTGGATATCAGTTTTTTTATGCCCGTATCTCATCACCAAAATATTCGTACTTTTTTAGAGTATTTGCAATTTCAGAAAAGGTATTCTGAAAATACAGTGGAGGCATATAAAAATGATCTTGAAAGCTTTTCCGATTACCTGTATATAAATTATCAACTTTCCGACTGTGTTCAAGCTACTACAATGTATATCAAAAGCTGGCTTGCAGGTTTAAAGGAAGAAGGCTTGTCTTCCCGGTCGGTAAACCGGAAGATATCATCCTTAAAATCATTTTACAAATTCCAGTTAAAGCAAGGTACATTAACGCACAGTCCTATGGCAACTGTAATTTCGCCCAAGGGCGGAAAAAAATTGCCTGTTTATATAGAAAAAGAGGGAATGGAAATATTAAGCAATGATGAAATTTTTCCTGAAACTTTCCGTGGAAAAACATGCAGATTAATAATTGAATTGCTTTATAATACAGGCATCCGCAGGTCAGAATTACAAAATTTAAAAACTGCGGACATAGACTTTTACAACAGCAGCATAAAAGTATTAGGAAAGGGTAAAAAGGAAAGAATAATACCCGTTGGCACAGCGATAAACAACAGAATTAAAGAATATATAAAAGCAAAGGAAGAGCTTAAATTCTTAATAGACAATGAATTTTTACTGTTAACCGAAGCAGGAAGGAAATTATCGGTTTCATTTATATATCAGGCAGTAAAATATTATTTATCAATAGTAAGCACAGCCGATAAAAAAAGCCCACATGTATTGAGGCACACATTTGCTACCCATTTAATGAATAACGGAGCAGATTTGAATGCAGTAAAGGAATTGCTTGGGCATTCAAGTTTAGCAGCAACACAAATTTATACACATAATAATATAGAAAAACTAAAGGAAATATTCAAAAAGGCACATCCGAAAGCTTGAAAATAGATTGATAATAATTATAAAATTTATTATCTTTAAATTCTTCAATAAATTAGAAAATATCGAAAAATTTTACCCAATATTTATTCATTTAAAACCAGAGATCATGAACGTAAAAATTCAAACACTTCGTTTTGATGCGGATTCAAAATTATTAGCTTTTGTAAAAAAGAGAATTGAGAAGATTCGTCAGTTTCACGATAAGATAACGCATGTAGATGTGTATCTTAAGCTTGACAATGTGGTTCATTCAATTAAAGATAAAATTGTTGAGATAAAGGTGAATATTCCACGCCATGAATTTTTTGTGAAGCAGTCATCAAAGTCGTTTGAAGAAAGTTTTGATAATGCTTTGGATGCTGTGGTAGTACAGTTAAAGCGGCGTAAGGAAAAAGCAGTAGCATAAAAGATTAAGAACCCGCTGATTGCGGGTTTTTTTTATAATGTGGAAAAAAGTAAAAAAAAATCTTTTACAAAGTTTTTCTATTAATTCTTTTCTCTTACCTTTGCCTTCCCAAAAAAAGGGGATGAGTAAAATCGTCGAAAGTTCTTTGTAAATAAGCCGAAGTAGCTCAGTTGGTAGAGCAGCTGATTTGTAATCAGCAGGTCGGGGGTTCGAATCCCTTCTTCGGCTCTGGGGCAGTTACCAGAGTGGCCAAATGGGGCGGACTGTAAATCCGCTGTCTTCGACTTCGGTGGTTCGAATCCACCACTGCCCACGGTACCACTCTCAATTGCGGAAGTAGCTCATTTGGTAGAGCGATAGCCTTCCAAGCTATAGGTGGCCGGTTCGAGCCCGGTCTTCCGCTCATTTTTCTGCCCTCGGCAGTACGCCTTTGTAGCTCAGGGGTAGAGCACTTCCTTGGTAGGGAAGAGGTCGTGAGTTCGATTCTCACCAACGGCTCAATGTTTTGTGATTTATTCCGCAAACATCGCTTGGAGAGAAAGGGAATTCACACAAAATTTAATATTTTAGTCCGCTCCGGAAGACAATAAAGTCCGGTATTTTAAACACGCTTCTTAAATAAAAAAAAATGGCAAAAGAGAATTTTAAACGGGATAAACCCCACGTAAACGTTGGAACTATCGGTCACGTTGACCATGGTAAAACAACCTTAACAGCCGCTATTACCGATGTTTTGTCTAAAAAAGGTTTGGCGGAAAAAAGAAACTATGATGATATAGATGGAGCTCCTGAAGAAAAAGAAAGGGGTATCACTATCAATACTGCTCACGTAGAATACCAAACGGCTAACCGCCACTACGCTCACGTAGATTGCCCGGGCCACGCCGACTACGTTAAAAACATGATTACAGGTGCCGCTCAAATGGATGGCGCTATCCTTGTGGTTGCTGCTACAGACGGACCAATGCCGCAAACTAAAGAACATATCCTTCTTGCTCGTCAGGTTGGTGTTCCTAGAATTGTGGTTTTCATGAATAAAGTTGATCTTGTTGATGATCCTGAACTTCTTGAACTTGTGGAAATGGAAATCCGTGAATTATTAACTTCTTACGGCTTCGATGGTGATAACACTCCAATCATCCAGGGTTCTGCTACCGGCGCTCTTGCAGGTGAAGACAAATGGGTTGAAAAAGTTGTTGAACTAATGGATGCTGTTGATACTTATATTCCTCTGCCTCCTCGTCCAACTGACCTTCCTTTCCTTATGAGTGTGGAAGACGTTTTCTCAATCACAGGTCGTGGTACTGTTGCTACAGGCCGTATTGAAAGAGGAAAAATTAAAGTTGGTGAACCAATCGAAATCGTTGGTTTAATGGAAAAAGCACTTTCTTCAACTGTTACAGGTGTTGAAATGTTTAAAAAACTTCTTGATGAAGGTGAAGCAGGTGATAACGCCGGTTTACTTTTAAGAGGTATTGAAAAAACTCAGATCCGTCGTGGTATGGTTCTTTGCAAACCGGGATCAATCACTCCTCACACTGAATTTAAAGGAGAGGTTTACGTACTTAGCAAAGAAGAAGGTGGACGTCACACTCCGTTCTTCAACAAATACCGCCCTCAGTTCTATTTCCGTACTACCGACGTAACAGGTGAAGTTGAATTAAATGCAGGCACTGAAATGATCATGCCGGGCGATAATACAAGTATCACTGTGAAATTGATTCAGCCGATAGCAATGGAAAAAGGTTTGAAATTCGCTATCCGCGAAGGAGGACGTACAGTAGGTGCAGGTCAGGTTACTGAAATTCTTAAATAATATGTATAACAAGCCGGTGGCTATTTATACAATATAGATCTTATGCTAAAAGCTGTTCCGGAAGTAAGGAATGGCTTTTAGCTTTCATAAACGGGCATGGTGCAACGGTAGCATACGGGTCTCCAAAACCTTTGATCTGGGTTCGAATCCTAGTGCCCGTGCAAATTTTTAAAACGGATTATTCCGGGTTAAACTAATAATTATGAACAAGTTTAGTATCTTTCTTAAAGACTCTTATAAGGAAATGACTGAAAAAGTTACCTGGCCTAAATGGGATGAACTTCAGCAGTCAACAATGATCGTATTGGTTTCTACCATTCTCATCACTGCAATAGTTGCCGGAATGGATTTCATCGCCAACGGCGCATTATCTTTTATTTACTCCTTATTTAAATAATTATGACTGAAGAAGTGATTCAACCCGCTGAAGGAAAAGAAACAAAGTGGTATGTGCTGCGTGTTGTAAGCGGTAAAGAACGGAAAGTAAAAGAATATCTCGATAAAGATATCGTGAGAAACGGATGGAGTAATATTATACTTCAGGTTTTTTTGCCGGTGGAAAAGGTTTATAAAGTTGTAAACGGAAAAAAAGTTATGCGTGAAAGAAACTTTTATCCGGGTTATATTATGATGGAAGTTGCCGGTAATACTCTTAGCGACGAAATTGTTCAATCTGTTAGCAACATTAGTAATGTTATGCATTTCCTTACAGACGGAAAAGGCTCAAAAGGAAATGTAATTTCTCTCCGCCGTGCGGAAGTAAATAAGATGCTTGGAAAAGTAGATGAAATGAGCGATGAAGGTGGTGTTACAATGAGTGAACCTTTTATTGTTGGTGAAACAATTAAAATTACCGACGGTCCTTTTAATGATTTCAATGGGGTTATTGAAGAAGTTAACGACGAAAAGAAAAAGATTAAAGTTCAGGTAAAAATATTTGGAAGGGCTACTCCTGTGGAACTTAGTTATATGCAGGTAGAAAAAATCTCTTAAAACTTCTTTTATGAAAAAAATTATTTTTCTTTCTTCAGCACTTTTATTTTCTGCTTTCTTAATGGCGCAGCCTCCTTCCGGCAAAGCCGAAAAAGGAAACAATTACGGCCAAACCGTTAAGGTGGAAAATGCAATTTCAACTGATAAATTAAATGAAATACTTTCTAAGGAAACAGAAAGTAAACCTTTACCGGTGCAGGTGGAAGGCGACGTTACAGAAGTTTGTAAAGCCGAAGGTTGCTGGATTAGAGTGAAATCTTCAACAGGCGATTTTTTAGTAAAAATGAAAGATCATGCATTCCTTGTTCCTGTTGATCTTGAAGGAAAAAGGGTTGTAATTGCAGGAACTGCATCTTTGAAAGAAACATCGGTTAAAGCTTTGAGACATTATGCAGAAGATGCAGGAAAATCTAAAGAAGAAATTGAAGCAATAAACAAACCTGAAATGCGCCCTGTTATAATTGCGGATGGCTTAGTGGTACTTTAGTAAATAATTAAAATTAATTTTACAAACCTCATCATTGATGAGGTTTTTTTTATTCAATGCAAAAAAAGTTCAATTCCATAATAAATTCGGCGCCTGCTTTTATTATAAAATACTGGCTGGTTTTTACATTGTTTTTTGAACTTGCAAGAGTTGCTTTCATTTGCTTTAATTATGATTTAAGTTCAGGCCTCCCGGCGAAAGAATTTTTTGCTGTTCTTTATCATGGACTGCGCATGGATTTATCAATGGCCGCTTACATTTCTGTACCGGTGGGGCTACTATTTTTATTCAGGAGATTTTTAAGCAATAAGGTACTTAAAACTGCTATCATAATTTATACAACGATAATTTCTTCCCTGATAATTATTATCGTTATATCTGATGTTCTTTTATTCAGAGCATGGGGCAATCGAATTGATGCAACCCCTTTAAAATATTTAAGCAATCCTGCGGAAATGTATGCATCAATCAGTCATTTGCCGCTTTTAATAATAAGCGTAATAATTGTAATTATTCTTGCGATTTTATTTGTTATTTTAAAGAAGTTAATAAATAAAGGAATAAATTTTAAACACCAGAACTTTGTAGAGATCCTCATTTTATTATTAGTAATTGGCGCATTTATTATTCCGATTCGTGGTGGTTTTCAACTTGCACCATTAAACCAGAGTTCAGTATTTTTTTCGAATAACAATTTTGCAAATCAGGCAGCAATAAATGCAGCGTGGAATTTAATGTATTCCCTTAACCAAAATGAAAATAATAAGTCGAACCCATATATTGTATCTGATAATATAGATGCTGTAGCCGCTGTTGACAGTTTATATTCCCGCAAGGGCAAAACACAATATTTTTTAAAGACAAAAACTCCGAATGTTATAATTATAACCTGGGAAAGTTTCACAGCTAAAGTAATAGATGAAGTAAAAGAAGGAAAAGAAATTGTGCCTGGATATAATAAATTAAAAAATGAAGGATTGTATTTCCCCAATATTTATGCCGCCGGCGATCGCACTGATAAAGGAATTGTTGCTGTATTGAGTGGTTATCCGGCTTTTGCATTAACATCAATTGTCAAGATTCCCAAAAAAGCGTCTTCACTTCCAATTATAAGTAAAGAATTTTTAAATCATGGTTATTCAACATCTTTCTATTATGGTGGCGAGCCCGAATTTGCAAACATGAAAGCATATTTGATGCAGGGAGGATTTAATAATTTTATTACAATTAATGATTTTAAAAAGGAAGATTTAAATTCAAAATGGGGAGCACATGATGGCGTAGTTGCAAATAAAATAAAAGATGATTTAGGTAATTTAAAAAGACCTTTTTTTGTAAACTGGCTCACATTAAGCAGTCATGAACCATTTGAAGTGCCCGGCCCGCCATCATTTTCAGGAAGTGATGATGAAAGTATGTTTTCAAACTCTTTGCATTA
>JAFDXB010000069.1 GCA_018268175.1 Bacteroidota bacterium
AAAAATCACAAATACCTCAACGGGTTTCTCCTCGCATTAAAAATATATCTTTTCACATTCATCCAAAACGCAATAAACATGTATATAATAATAGGTGAGCCAACAGTAAAAAAACTTAAATAAATAAAATATTTCCTAATTGTAGATGTAGATATTCTAAGCCGTTCTCCAATTGCCGTACACACTCCGAAAATTTGCCACTCTATAAAATATTTTAGCTTACTCATTTAATGAATTCTTCAGATTTAAAATTATGATATTTTACAGCTAGTTTTTAAGTAATTTTGCACAAATTTCAAAAAAACTTCTAAAACTATGGCTTTTGATATCGAAATGATAAAAAAGGTTTACGAAAACCTCCCTAAAAAAGTTGAAGCAGCTAAGAAAGCGGTTGGACGGCCGTTAACTTTGGCAGAAAAAATTCTTTATTCCCATTTATGGGATGGAGAAGCTAAAAAAGCTTTTGAAAGAGGTAGTACTTATGTTGATTTTGCTCCCGATCGTGTTGCAATGCAGGATGCTACTGCACAAATGGCCCTTTTGCAATTTATGCAATCAGGAAGATCCAAAGTTGCAGTGCCCAGTACTGTTCATTGCGATCATCTTATTGAAGCAAGAGACAACAGTAAGGTTGATTTAGAAAGAGCTTTAAATGAAAGCAGCGAAGTTTATGATTTTCTTTCTTCTGTTTCTAATAAATATGGAATTGGCTTTTGGAAACCGGGTGCAGGAATTATACACCAGGTAGTTTTGGAAAATTATGCTTTCCCCGGAGGGATGATGATTGGCACTGATAGCCATACTGTTAACGCAGGTGGTTTAGGGATGATTGCAATTGGAGTTGGCGGCGCAGATGCCTGCGATGTTATGGCCGGCCTTCCATGGGAACTGAAAATGCCTAAACTTATTGGAATAAAACTTACAGGATCATTAAGCGGTTGGGCTTCTGCAAAAGATGTTATTTTAAAAGTTGCAGGAGTTTTAACAGTTAAAGGCGGTACAGGTGCGGTTATTGAATATTTCGGCGAAGGCGCTAAAAGTCTTAGTTGCACAGGAAAAGGAACTATATGCAACATGGGCGCAGAAGTTGGAGCAACTACTTCTACATTTGGCTACGACGACAGCATGAGCCGTTACCTGAAAGCTACCGGTCGTGAAGAAATTGCAATTATGGCCGACAATATTGCTGAACATTTAACAGGCGACCCTGAAGTATATCAAAATCCCAAAGATTATTTTGATGAGGTAATTGAAATAAATTTAAGCGAACTAGAACCTCATGTTAACGGCCCTTTCACACCTGATTTGGCAACACCTATTTCTAAGTTGAAAGAATATGCTGAAATGAACGACTGGCCTAAAAGAATTGAAGTCGGCCTCATTGGAAGTTGCACCAACTCCTCTTACGAAGATATCAGCAAAGCGGCTTCCCTTGCAGAACAGGTTAGCGAAAAGAACTTGAAAGTTAAATCTGAATTTACAATTAACCCCGGGTCTGAACAAGTAAGGTTTACTGTTGAAAGAGACGGTTATCTTGACACTTTCAATAAAATTGGAGCTACAGTTTTCGCAAATGCATGTGGGCCATGTATTGGAATGTGGGACAGAATGGGAGCAGAAAAGGCTGAAAAAAATACTATCATACATAGCTTCAACAGAAACTTTGCTAAACGTGCAGATGGTAATCCTAATACTTATGCTTTTGTGGCTTCGCCTGAAATAGTTACTGCAATGGCAATTGCGGGTACACTTGATTTTAATCCTCTTACAGATACTTTGATTAATGAAGCCGGTGAAGCCGTAAAACTTGATCCGCCAACAGGATATGAATTACCACCTCATGGTTTTGATGTTGATGACCCGGGTTATCAGGCTCCCGCTTTAGATGGCAGTAACTTAACAGTTAAAGTTTCCCCTCATAGCAACAGGCTTCAATTGCTTGAACCATTCCCTGCATGGGATGGAGAGGATTTGAAAAACATGCGTTTACTAATTAAAGCAAAAGGTAAATGTACTACCGATCATATCTCAATGGCAGGGCCATGGCTGAAATTCAGAGGGCACCTCGACAACATCAGCAACAACATGCTTATTGGTGCTGTTAATTTCTTCAACGACAAAACTGATTCGGTAAAAAATCAACTTACGGGTGAATATGGGCCAGTTCCTGCAACGCAGCGTGCTTACAAAGCTGCAGGCATACAAACTATTGTTGTAGGCGACGAAAATTACGGAGAAGGTTCATCAAGAGAACATGCCGCAATGGAACCTCGCCATCTTGGCGTTATTGCGGTCTTGGTTAAATCTTTCGCTCGTATCCACGAAACAAATTTGAAAAAACAAGGAATGCTTGCCCTTACTTTTGATAACAAAGCTGACTATGACAAAATTCTTGAAGATGATGTAATTGATATTATCAGATTAAAAACTTTTGCTCCAAACAAAAAACTTAAAGTTGTTTTAAGGCATGCAGACGGAACAAAAGATGAAATAATGGTTTGCCATTCTTACAACAAACAACAAATTGAATGGTTTAAAGAAGGTGCTGCACTAAATATTATTAGAAAAGAATTTGCTGAAAAAAATTCTTAATTATCACCGGCGGTTGGAAACCATACTTTTTTGGTATCATTCCAATCGCCGTTGTAATTTATTGTAAGCTCCTCTCCCGCCTCTATTTTTCTTACAGTTTTTATCATTATAGTTTCATCCCCAAAATCCATAAAATATTCACAATTGCTGGAGTAACTGTGGTTATAAATTGAAACAAAACCTAAAGCCACACAGCATTTTTCATTGTTATTGCCCCATTCAAAAATGTAGTCATGAAGTAAGGTTTTGTCCAAATATTCGCGGTCATTTTTACTCATTACTATAACAGGTGCAATTTCAATAATGGTTTCAGGCATAATTTTTTTTGAAGTAAAAACACCTTTACCCATTTTATTCGTATTATCAATAAATAAATATGGCTGTAGCATAACAAAACATTAGTTGTAATAAAGTAAATTGCCGCAAATTAGAAAATTATAGGATCAAACAAATGCCTGAAGATTTCGAAATATCTGTTCAACAACAATTTGAAGATGTAATAGCTTCGGGCGACAGAAATTTATTAAAAGATTTCCTGAATGATCAGAATATTAGCGATGTTGTCAATCTAATTTACGAAAACCCTGATCTTGAATACAAGATCATGTCAATCCTTTCTATTCAAAGGGCGGTAGGTGTTTTTAAAATCCTTGATACCGTTGAACAGAAAAGAATAATTCAAAATTTACCTGCATTTAAATCTGCTGAACTTTTAAATGAATTACCTGCTGATGACCGTGTTTCTTTTTTAGAAGAACTTCCTAATAATATAGTTCGCGAACTCATCAAAACTCTTAATCCTGAAGAAAGAAAAATAACTCTTGAACTTTTAGGTTATCCGGAAAACAGCGTTGGAAGGCTTATGACCCCTGACTATGTTTATGTAAATGAAAATAATACCGTTAATGAAGTTCTTGATATAATTAGAAAATTCGCTAACAGCACTGAAACAATTGATGTTATTTATGTAATTGATGAGCAGGGAATATTAAAAGATGACATTAAAATTAAAGACTTCATTCTGGCATCCCCGGAAACACGTGTGCGTGACCTGATGGATAACAGATTTATTTCTCTTTATGTAAACGATGATCAGGAAAGCGCCAATGAAGTTTTTAAAATGAATAACCGTGTTGCCTTACCCGTAACAGATGAAAAAGATTTTCTTTTGGGCATTGTAACTATTGACGATGTTCTTTGGGTAACCAACGAAGAATTCGGAGAGGATATTCAAAAAATCGGTGGTACCGAAGCACTTAATGAGCCATATCTTGATACAGGAATTTTAAATCTTGTAAAAAAAAGAGCCGGCTGGCTGATAATTCTTTTTCTCAGCGAAATGTTTACTGCTACCGCAATGCAATTCTTTCAGCATGAAATAGAAGCAGCAACGGTTTTGGCTCTGTTTATTCCTTTAATTATGAGCAGTGGCGGAAACAGTGGTTCCCAGGCTTCCACATTAATAATTCAAGCAATGGCCTTAGGCGAACTTACCATTAAAGACTGGTGGCGGGTAATGAAAAGAGAACTTATTTCAGGAACCATACTTGGAATTATCTTAGGAAGTATTGGTTATATGAGAATTTTCATTTGGCAGAACCTGCATATTTTTTCCTACGGAGATTACTGGCAGCTTGTAGCATTAACAATTTTCTTTTCACTTATTGGAATAGTTTTATGGGGTTCTTTAGTGGGTTCTATGCTGCCGCTGATATTAAAAAGGCTGAAATTTGACCCCGCCGCTTCATCAGCTCCCTTTGTTGCAACGCTTGTGGATGTTACCGGAATTGTAATTTATTTTTCAATGGCTTACCTGTTCCTTCGTGGCACTCTCCTTTAATGCAAATCATTGAAAAATTGCCTAATTAAAGGCATTTTTTTTCGTAATATTGCAAACTATTTTTTTTTGAAATAAACATACATATATGTGCGGAATTGTTGGATATATTGGCTACAAACAAGCATACCCGGTAGTTATTAAAGGTTTAAAAAGACTTGAATACAGAGGGTATGACAGTAGTGGTGTGGCACTTCTTAATGATAATAAACTAAATGTATATAAAAAGAAAGGCCGCGTTTCCGAACTTGAGGAACTGATGATTGGCAAAGATGTTTCCGCAACAGTTGGAATTGGCCATACTCGCTGGGCAACACATGGTGAGCCAAGCGACAGGAATGCTCATCCGCATCAATCCGCTTCAGGCAGGCTTGCTATGATTCATAATGGCATCATTGAAAATTACGCACCTATCAAACAGGAACTTCTGAAAAAAGGCTACGAATTTAAAAGTGAAACAGATACAGAAGTCCTTCTAAATTTTATCGAAGACATTCAAATCAATAACCAATGCAGTTTGGAAGAAGCCCTTCGTATTGCATTAAAAAGAATAACAGGCGCTTATTGTATTTTGCTTTTAGATAAAGAAGATCCTGAAACTATCATTGCTGCACGCAAAGGAAGCCCATTGGTTATTGGCATAGGCAAGGGGGAACATTTCCTTGCAAGCGATGCTTCTCCATTTATTGAATACACTAAAGAAGTGGTTTATGTAAATGATTACGAACTGGCTATAGTTAAACCTGAAGAACTGGTTCTTAAAAATTTAGGTAACGAAAAAATAACTCCTTTTGTTCAGGAACTTGATATGGAACTTGCTGCAATTGAAAAAGGTGGTTACGATCACTTTATGCTTAAGGAAATTTTTGAACAACCAAGCACTATTTTCGATTGTTTGCGAGGCAGGCTCGATGCAGCAGCAGGAACAATTACAATGAGCGGTATTGAAGAAAACATTATACAATTAGTAAATGCTCAGCGTATATTGATAGTTGCCTGCGGAACAAGTTGGCATGCGGGTTTGGTGGCAGAATATATAATTGAAGAATTATGTCGTATTCCTGTTGAAGTTGAATATGCATCCGAATTCCGTTACCGCAACCCAATCATCAATCCCGGGGATGTGATAATTGCTATCTCGCAAAGCGGAGAAACAGCAGATACTTTGGTTGCTCTTGAAAAAGCAAAAGAAAACGGAGCTTTTATATTTGGTGTTGTTAACGCCGTTGGCTCTTCAATTGCAAGAATTTCGCATGCCGGCGCTTATACACATGCAGGACCGGAAATTGGCGTCGCCTCTACAAAAGCTTTTACCGGCCAACTTGCAGTTTTGATGATGATGGCTCTTAAAATTGCAAAAGCAAAAGCTACAATTTCAGATGAAAGGTATTTGATGCTGCTTTCTGAACTTGCATCTGTTCCGGAAAAAATTGAACTTATTTTAAGCCGTTCGGAAGAAATGTCTGCTATAGCAGAAAAATATCTTGATGCTTCAGATTTCCTCTTCCTCGGCAGAGGTTATAATTTCCCAGTGGCTCTTGAAGGCGCACTTAAACTAAAAGAAATTTCTTATATCCATGCTGAAGGTTACCCTGCTGCGGAAATGAAGCATGGCCCGATTGCTCTTGTGGATTCCTCCTTACCTGTTGTATTTATTGCTACAAACGACGTTTACCATGAAAAGATTATTAGCAATATGCAGGAAATCAAAGCTCGCAAGGGGCAAATAATTTCTATTATTACTGACGGCGACGATGTTACTCCTTCGCTTAGCGATGATTATTTTTCTATTCCTGCAATTGATGAAGTGATTGCACCAATATTATCGGTTGTACCTCTTCAGCTCCTTTCCTACTACGTAGGAACAATGAAAGGAATTGACGTAGATAAACCGCGCAACCTGGCAAAAAGTGTAACCGTAGAATAATCTTACAATGAATCAAATTCAACTGCTGTCTATAAATGAACTGGGTTATAATTTTATAGAAAAGGAATGGTTGCCTGCTGATGAAAATGAATACTACTTAAGGTTCCAACAAAATCCGAAATCTGATTACAGAAACCTTACAGAAGCAGAAATTGATATATTGATTCAAAACAGGAATTTATCTGATAACTGGAATAACGTTTTGGTAAGTGAAGAGTTTGATACATCCCTTATCAGGAACTGCCGCTTTTACGGACTTGTAAGAATTGGAAGCCTTAGTCCATACTATAAAGAATTTCACAGCCTGCGTTTACCTATCGGAATTTATAACAGCACTATAATAAGTTGCGATATCGGTAATAATGTATGCATTGAGAATGTTGGTTATTTAAGTCATTATATTATTGGTAATGATGTGATGATAACAAACATCAATGAAATTGCAACCACCAGCACCGCCAAATTCGGCAATGGAATAATTAAAGATGGTGAAGAAGAAAAAAACCGTGTGTGGATAGAGGTTTGTAATGAAAACGGCGGAAGGGCTATCATTCCTTTTTTAGAAATGCTTCCCGGCGATGCTTTTTTATGGAGCCGCT
>JAFDXB010000006.1 GCA_018268175.1 Bacteroidota bacterium
CTGTTTACAATTGTTGCGTTCAATGGAAAAACTTCCTGTTGCTCATTAAAATCAAAAACTGAAAAAACCGGCGAAGTCCTTCTTAAATAACGTGTGGAATATGATACAACGGTGCAAAAGGTAAAACTGTAATTCCCGCCGCGGCGGATTTTTATATTAGCATTGCAGTTACTGATAAGTGTATTGCTAATATCTGCAGAGGTTTTATCAAGAAAAATTCCGGCATCATAACAGTTGTCAATTATACATTGCTGCAAAATAATTTTAGGTGTGGAAAGCATACCCTCTGTTGATGAAATACCGGTAACTGCATTTTTTATTTCTGCGAAAGTAAAAATATTGTTGGCCGATGTTTCTGAAAAGTAAATCCCCGGCCAGCTACCGGGTAAATCGCGGTAATATTCATCTAACCTGTCGCTTTTAAAAACAACTTTATTTTGGTAAGTACCATTTACTTTTAAGGTTCCATTTACCAACAATGGTGCATCTGCATGAAAATATAATTCTGTTCCTTCACTTAAATTTAAAGTTGCACCCTCATCTACTTTTAATGATCCTAAAATAACATAAGGCAAGGCAGAATTAAAAGTTGTAGAAGCTGATATTACACTATCTCTTAAAAAATTCGCATTCCGGCCATAGGCCTGAAGTTGAATAAATTTAGTGTTGTTGTTATACAAGAATTTAATGCTGTCTGAAACTAAAAATGGCAGTTGCGAAGCATCGGGATTTATCTTTACCGTTACATAAACATATATACTATCATTGGCCGGAACTTCAATGTTTGAAGCATTGTTGCCCGCCACACCGTCAATATTTAATTTAAATGCTGAAGCAGAATTGAGATAAACTTCAGAAATTAAAATTTTCTTTTTGTTGTTATTAATAATTTTAAATGATTGAGTTACCGAGCCTACGGTTGTAAAAACAGTGTCGAACTTTAATGAGTCGGCGGAAAATTTTAAGATTGCCTCCGGCGAAGTGATAAAATCATCTTTCTTGCAAGAAAATAAAACAAGGATAATACTCAGGATATAAAAAAATCTCATCGGTCAAATTTATATTTATTTAGTGGCATAGGCAAGAGAAGCAATTCCTAAGGCGGCACCTTCAATTTGCAGGATATTAGTTCCGCATGCTTCAAGTGTTGCCCCGGTTGTTATTACATCATCTACAAGAATTATTTTTTTATTATAAATTGTTTCCGGCTCATTAATATAAAAACTTCCTTCTACATTTTTCCATCTTTCTGTGCGGTGTTTGCGGGTTTGCGTTGAAGTTTGTTTTTCCCTGGTGATTTTTTTTGTAAGCAATGGTATTTGTGTTGTTTCGCTTATTCCTTTACAAATTATTTCAGCTTGGTTATAACCTCTTAAAAATTGCTTTTTTTTATGCAGTGGTAAAGGAACAAGGTAATCGAATTCTTTAAACCGTCCGCTTTTAAGTAAGCTTTCGCCTAATAAGTTGCCTAAATAATAACCTATATCAATATTGCCTTTGTATTTCAATTGGTGGATTAAATTTTGAATAACAGAATCTTTCGTAAAATAAAATTCCGAATGCGCTGCTAAAAGAGGGATTCTGCCATAAAACATTTTCTCAACCGGGTTTTGAGAAAATTCGGCAAAGCCGGTATGAGGCAACTTTGTTATACACTTAAGGCATAAATAAGATTTTTGAGAAAACATTTCATTGCCGCAGCCCGGACAAATAACCGGAAAAAACAAGCGTGAAATATCTTTTAGGATTTGAAAATTCATCCCTAAAATTATTCACCAAAAACCATTTTTAGAGGGTACTTTTTGGGTTAGAAAAAATATGAATAAACCTCTTCAACTTTTGATAGAGGTACTACTTCTATATTAAATTTCATATTTGTTAGAGCCTTTGCATTAAATTTACTAACAACAATTTTTTCGAAACCAAGTTTTTCTGCTTCTGCAATTCGCTGTTCTATTCTGTTAACAGCTCTTATTTCGCCGCTGAGGCCTATTTCACCACAAAAACAAATGTTATTAGGCAATGCAATATCTTCAAAACTGCTTAATAAAGCACAAACAATTGCCAGGTCAATTGAGGGATCTTCAACTTTAATTCCACCGGCAATATTTACAAACACATCCTTCATTCCAAATTGGAATCCGCCGCGTTTTTCCAAAACTGCAAGCAGAAGTTGTAAACGCCGTAATTCAAATCCGCTCACAGTTCTTTGAGGTGTTCCATACACGCTTTGAGTAACTAAAGCCTGCGTTTCAATTAATAATGGGCGAATGCCTTCCATGGTTGCAGCAATTGCAATTCCACTTAGCTGTTCTTCTTTATTTGTTATTAAAATTTCGCTTGGGTTTGAAACCGGCCGCATTCCTTTTCCGGTCATTTCATAAATACCAAGTTCGGAAGTTGAACCAAAACGGTTTTTTAAAGTTCGCAGAATGCGGTAAGTATGATGACGGTCGCCTTCAAATTGAAGAACTGTATCAACCATATGTTCCAAAATTTTTGGCCCTGCAATATTTCCATCTTTAGTTATATGCCCAATTAAAAAAACAGCAGTGCCTGAATCTTTCGCAAAGCGCTGAAGCTCTGCGGCGCATTCTCTTATCTGGCTGATGCTGCCCGGTGAACTGTCTATGTAAGGAGATTGTAATGTTTGAACTGAGTCAACAATCAATACATCGGGACGAAGTTTTTTTATCTCTTTAAATATTAGTTGCGTATTTGTTTCAGTAAGCAAAAAAAATTGATTGTTGTTTTCACCAATTCTGTTTGCTCTCATTTTTATTTGCTGCTCACTTTCTTCGCCGCTAACATACAGCACTACTTTCTCTTTAAGGTGCAAGCCCATTTGGAGAAATAATGTTGACTTTCCAATTCCCGGTTCGCCGGCTACAAGAACTATACTTCCGGCAACAATGCCGCCGCCAAGTACGCGGTTTATTTCTGCATCATTTGAGAATATCCTTTCTTCCTCAGCACTATTTATATCCTGAAGCGAAACAATTTTTATTTTGGTTTTATTATCATTCCACTCTTTGTCTGTGCCTTTAACAATCACTTCTTCAATTAGAGTGTTCCATTCATTACATGATGAACATTTGCCTGTCCACTTTGCACTTTCTGCACCACAATTTTTGCAAAAAAATGCAGTTTTCGTTTTACTCATAAAAATGAAATTACAACTCTTAAATAAATTTACAGGAAGAAGAAAGGGGTAGTTTATAAAAAGCAAAAGGACCAACATTACTGTCGGCCCTCTTACTTACTAACCCATTAAATTCTATTGCTAAATTACAAATTGAGGCCACATAAAAAAATTAAATTTTTGATTTGTGAATATTTTATGGGGTAAGTAATTCTAGGCTGACACACATTATTTAATTGATAATCAATAAATTATAAATTTTTTAGAAGTTTTTTTTTTTTTTGTTTTCCGTATAAATTATTTTTGCCTGACAATTTTTCAGTTAATGACTAAACTTGCGTTGACCAGCTTTATATTATTATTTGTTTTAACTTCAACAAGGCTATATTCACAAACTTTTATAAGTGGAACAATTACAGATAATAAAAATAAACCATTGATTGGTGCAAGTATAAGTCTAAAAGACAGTTATGACGGCGCAGTTAGTGATTCAAGCGGCCATTTTCAATTTTTAACTGAAGAAACAGGAACTCAAACCCTTGAGGCTACCCTAATAGGATATTCTACATATAGCAATTCAATTAATATCTCAGGCGACAGCCTGAAAATAAATATAAACGTAAAAGAACTTGTTACAGAATTAAAAGCGGTAGTATTAATGGCCGGAACATTTGAAGCCGGCGATCAAAAAAAGGGCGCAGTTTTAAATGCCATTGATATAGTAACAACAGCCGGGGCAAATGGAAGCGTAACAGGTGCTTTAAATACTTTACCGGGAACTCAAAATGTTGGCGAAAGCACAGGTTTATTTGTAAGAGGAGGTTCTGCCGTGGAAAGTAAAATTTATTTTGATGGCAATCTCATTAATAACTTTTATTACAGTTCCCTACCGGGGATGGCGTCAAGAGGAAGATTTAACCCCTTCCTTTTTAAAGGAACAATTTTCAGCACAGGTGGTTATTCTGCTTTATATGGACAAGCTTTATCATCAGCTCTGATTTTAGAATCAACCGATTTGCCTGAAAAGACTGAAGGTAATATAGCAATCTCTGTTATTGGTGTTGGAGCAGGAATTCAAAAACTATCAAAAAAGAAAAAATCTGCTTGGGGAATAACATACAATTATACAAATCTTGGATTGGCCTTTAAAGTAATAAAACAAAAAGATGATTTTTTTAAGGCTCCTGAAAATCATACTGCAGATGCAAATTTTCGAATTAAAACAAAAAAGGGTTTTATAAAATATTATGGATATTTCAGCACCGATAAAGTTGGATTCAGGGAAAATGATATTGATTCGGCAGAACTAAAAAATGCTTTTTCATTAAAAAATGTAAACACCTTTCAAAATATTACATGGAAAGAATTTTTAGGCTCCGGCTGGAGATTGCAAATGGGATTAAGTTACAGCTATAACCGTGATATAATAAATAACAAGCTGCAGAATGATAAAAATGAAACACAAAATATAATAAGCCCTGCAATATTTTCTTATAAAAATTATGGTCTTTCTTCACCGTCAAATTACTCGCAAATACGTTTTGTATTGGAGAAAAAGCAAAAAGGTTTAAATGCTTTCCGCTTTGGTGCAGAAGAGTTTTACAGTTCAGAAAAATATAATTATACTTCGTATGATGGCGGGGTTTATACAAAAAATCCTGAAGAATTTTTAACTGCAATTTTTGCCGAAAAAGATTTTTATATTTCAAATAATCTTGCGGTAAAAGCCGGTTTGCGAGCAGAAAACAGTAAGCTTTTAAATAAATGGAATCTTGCCGAAAGGCTTTCCCTTGCTTACAAGTTTGAGGATAACAGTCAGGCCTCATTTGCTTTTGGAACCTTTTACCAGAACCCGGAAATTGAAAATGTTTCTCAACCTGTAGAAATAGGTTTTGCAAAAGCAACACATTATATTTTGCAATATCAAAAATCAAAAGGTTCAACAATATTTAGAACTGAAGCATTTTATAAAAAATATAATAATCTCTTTAAAACCGCCAATGGCGGAACAGATTACGTAAGCAATAATGGTTTTGGTTATGCCCGTGGCATAGAAATTTTTTATCGGAATAAAGGAGCAATGTTTAAAAATATTGATTACTGGGTTTCTTATTCTTTCTTAGATACAAAACGTGATTTTCTGAATTTTCCCTTTGAATTCACACCTTCATTTGCAGCAAAACATACAGCATCATTAGTGTTGAAAAAATTTGTGTTGCCAATAAAAACAGGTTTCAATGCAAGTTACACTTACTCATCCGGAAGGCCATTTTATAATATTACATATTCCGGCGGAAACTCCAGGTTGCTTGAATATGGTAAAACAATAGATTACCACAGTTTAAATTTCAGCATGAATTATCTTCCGGCACTCGGCAAAAAAGATTCAAAAACTTTTGGTATTTGGGTTCTTTCGGTTTCTAATATTTTAGGTATTAAACATATTTATGGTTATAATTTTTCCGCTTACAGCGGAAGAAAAGTTGCCATACTTCCACCTTCAAAAACGTTTGTATATCTTGGTTATTTTATGAGTTTTGGAATAGACAGAACTGAAGACGTAATTAATAATAATTTATAATAAATTTACAAGCACTCTTAAATTTTAATAGATGAAATATATTTTAATTGTTTCAATTTGTTTACTCAATAACACATTGTTTTCACAAAGTAAAAAGTTTACTAATGCAATGAAAACAAATATTGAATCAATAGATTCAAGTTTTAATAATGCAGAAAGTTTGCTGAAGCTTGCAAATAGTTTTGAAAGAATTGCAAATGCAGAAAAAGATCAATGGCTTCCATATTATTATGCAGCTTTGCTTCAGGTTAATTACGGTTTTAGAATTAATGATCCGAATAGAATGGATGAAATTGCCGACAAGGCCCAAAGCCTTATAAATCTTGCGGATTCAATAAAACCAAAAAACTCTGAAATTTCTACAATTAAAAGTATGATCTCAATCTGCAGGTTACTTGTAAACCCAATGCAGAGATATATGAAATACGGAACAGAAAGTAATAAATACCTTGATGAAGCAATAAGTTATGATTCCTCAAACCCGCGCCCTTACCTGCTTAAAGCGCAGTCAGTAAAAAATACACCGGAACAGTTTGGCGGAGGTTGCGGGCCTGCAATGCCTTTAATTACTACTGCAATAGAAAAATTCAAAAACTTTAAACCTGAGAGTGATATAAACCCAAATTGGGGTTTAGAAATGGCTGATCAGTTGTTAAATGATTGCAGTAAATAGCATGCTTAATTGCATTTACAGCCACAAAGGATTTGCATAATGTATTGAAGGTTTACAAATAAAAAAGGTTAGATAACAAGACTGAAAAAGAATTTTCACAAAAAGTACAAGTACATAAACGTTAAAATGTTTGTTATTTGAGCTTAAGCGAAGAACACAAAGAAACCGCTTCAAAGAAGGTTTGGTTACCTTTGCCGCACTATGATAAGAAGTGTTGCAACAATCTGCATTTTGTTTTTATTTACAGGAAATTTAGTTGCTCAGTATGTATGGCCGGTAGCCACCTCACCTGCACTATCAGCAAATTTTGGAGAGTTGCGTTCAAATCATTTTCACATGGGCCTGGACGCCAGAACTGAGCAACGAGAAAATTTAGCAGTAAAAAGTATTGATAACGGTTTTATTTCAAGAGTTAAAATTGAAAGCTGGGGATTTGGCAGAGCCATTTATATTGATCATCCAAATGGGGTTACCTCATTGTATGCGCATTTAAATGATTTTTATCCTGAGTTTGAGCAGTGGGTTAAAGAGCAACAATATAAAATTAAAAGTTGGGCTGTTGATATAAGCGTTCCGCCGAATTTATTTAAGGTTACTAAAGGCCAAACTATTGCTTATTCGGGTAACACGGGAGGATCAATGGGGCCACACTTGCATTTTGAATTACGTGATACAAAAACTGAAACTGTTCTAAACCCTTTAGTTCATGGTTTTGTAATTAAGGATAATATTTCACCTGATATTCTTCATCTTGCCTGGTACGACAGATGTGAAAGTATTTATGAACAAACGCCAAATTACATATCCTTAAAAAAAATCAATGGAGTATATACAACATCGTCCATTACAATTGTGAACACTGATAAGGTAAGTTTCGGCATAACTGCATTTGATAAATACACGGGTTCCACTAATAAAAATGGTATTTATAAAGCACAGTTAATTGTTGACGGAAAACAAAATTGTAGTTTCATTTTAGACAGTATTGGTTACGATAAAACGCGGCTGCTGAATGCTCATATTGATTATAAAACCAAAGCTGGTGGCGGACCTTATATTCAACTATTAACTAAACTTCCCGGTAACACGGGAGATTTTTATAAAGGCGAAAATGGCACTTTAGAACTTAATGATACATCAGTAAGGGAAATTGAAATTTTGGTTTCAGACCCTGAGAATAATGTGGCAAGAATTAAATTTAAAATCCGGTCTGCAGATAAGTTAAAAAACCATTCTGAAAAGGCGGGGCTTAGGTTTGATCCCGAAAAGGTAAATGTATTTGAGAATGATAAAGTAAGTTTTTTTCTTCCGCCGTATATAATTTACGATTATTTCAACTTCATTTATAAAGAATCGAAAGATGTTTCCGGGAATATTGTTTATTCTCTTCACAATACTACAGTTCCGCTAAATTCATATTTTAAGGTAAATATAAAAGATGATTCCTTTACAGATCCTCAAAAAGTTGTGATGAAGCGGTATTCGGGGAGTAAAAAGGATTTTGTGAAAACTGAATTTTTAAATGGAACATATTCTGCGTCATTTCGCGAATTTGGAAATTTTATTTTAGTTGAAGATACTTTGCCACCTACAATTTCAGCAATTACTAAAACCGCCGCAGGCTTAAGTTTCCACATAAAAGACAATACCGAAGAACTGCAAAACTTTAATGCATATATTAACGGTAAATGGGTACGTTTTTCAAACGATAAACAGCGAGCATTTATATACAAATTTGATGAAAATTGCCCTGCGGGCGAAAATGAACTCACTATTTATGTTGAAGACCTGGCAGGAAATAAAGCTGAAAAAAAGGTTGTTTTTAAACGATAGGTTTTCTGATTTTTACGATTTACGGTTGTAGGTTTACGATTGACGATTTACCGGTGAGGCTAACTTTAAATAGATGATGCTGATCGTATATGGATACTGATGTATAATTTCAAACTCTTTCAGCGAAAACCGCGTCATCCGCTAAATCCGTGTTCTTATATTGAACGCTGATGAAGCTGATGGCGCAAATAAACGCGGAGTAGTATTTTTAAATTCTTTCAGCGAAAACCCGCGTCATCCGCTAA
>JAFDXB010000070.1 GCA_018268175.1 Bacteroidota bacterium
CTTTTGATATGATCTAAGGCATCATCATATTTATAACACCATTCAATTTCAAAATTTCTTGAACCGATTTTATTAATATAACTGGAGGTTATAAAAAAATCTTCCTCGTCATCATCAACAATCAATATTTTAAGCAGATCTGAATCCTGTTTCATTAAACAAAGGTAGAATTGATTTTATCAAAAATAAAACGCAATAAAATTTACATTATCCAAATATTAATTGTTCATCACGTTCTTCAACCGGAACTTTTCTGATAAAATCATCATAGTTGGAATTGTCGTAATTGCTATACGCACCATAGGCATCAATACTGTAACCGACAAGGCCATCCTTTGCTTCAATAAGGTATAAAGCAACAGAATCAGATGGGTCTGATTCTCCTTCAAAACGATATGTTTTAATTATCTTCAAATCAGAAGGTTCATAATATTTCCCGGTGCCTGTGCAAAAACCCTTTTCCGTCATTTTAAATTCATTGTCCTGCTTACGTAAGCGCAGTTTCTCAAGTATTGAACTAAGGGTAGTCATTTCAATTTTTGAACTCATATTGATTGTTTTAATTTTTACACTTAGCTAATTTGATACCATATTTATGGCACGAATTTTAAACTATCAATGAATTAATAAAAATAATCTTATGGCAATTAATCTCTTAAAACTTACAACTGAAAAACTCGGTTATGAACCATTAAAGCCTGTTAGCAGTGTTAACAGGGAAGTAAACGAAAACGCTAATTCGGTTGCGCAATCAGTAATTCCTGCTGTGCTTGCAGCGATGTTAAACATCAGTAACACTGATGATGGACTACAAAAAATTTTACATAATGCAGGAGGTAATTGGACTGATGATTTATTTGGAAAAGGAAGTAGTGCAATTATAAAAAATATTGCTTCTTATTGCCATTGTGATGAAGAAAGAATTAAATCAGAAATCAATAAAGTTGCTGATACATCGGCAGGGATTATAAAGAATAACATAGGGCAAGAACATGATGAAAAATCAGCTGTAAAGAATTTATTAAAGAGCCAGAAAACTCAAATATATGATCATGTTCCTGTTTCACTTCAATTAGGATCAATTCTAAATAATGAAATTATTGACGATCATACAAATAAAATGCAGGGCCCGTTTTCAACCTTCATGCACAAATTTGGTGAAGGTTTCGACAAGCCCGACACAGATGAGAAACTTGATGAAAAATCCAGGAACTTTTAGGTCATGGATTCTTCGTATGTTTTAATTTTATTGTAAAGAGTTTTGCGGTCAATTTTTAATATTTCGGCCGCTTTTGTTTTATTGAAATTCACTTCCTTTAAAACTTTCATTATAGCATCATATTCTGCTTTAGTTGCTGCATCTTTTAAATCAATTGGTTTACCTGAGGGAATCGCAGCTGATGTTTCTTCAGGCACGTAAGTATTATGCTCCAAAGCAGTTGGGTTTGTTATTTCCCACGGAAGTGTAGAAGAAGAAACCAAGCCTGATTGAGTTAATAATACAGATCGTCTAACTACATTCCTGAACTCACGCAAGTTGCCCGGCCATGAATAATTTATAAACATTTCCATTACTTCATTTTCAAAACCATCTATATCCCTGTTAAGTTCTGTTTTTGCCTTTTGTAAAAAGAAATCTGCAAACAACGGAATATCCTTTTTCCTGTTCCTTAACGCCGGAAGATTAATTGAGAATTCATTAAATCTATGGTAAAGATCCTCTCTGAATTTTCCTTTACGGTAAGCATCTTGTAAGTTTTCGTTTGACGCAACTATTATTCTTACATCCACAGGCATTTCTTTATTTCCGCCGACGCGTTTAAATTTCCTTTCCTGAATTACCCTAAGCAATGATGCCTGAATATCTATACTAAGGTTTGCTACTTCATCAAGAAATAATGTTCCTCCATTTGCCATTTCAAAATGGCCTTCTTTGTCGCTTAAAGCTCCGGTAAAAGCGCCTTTCACGTGACCAAACAACTCGCTGCCGGCCAATTCACGCGATAAGGTTCCACAATCCATTGCAATAAAGGGTTTGTCTTTACGATCGCTTAATGAGTGAATTGTTTTGGCTATAACTTCCTTTCCTGTTCCACTTTCGCCATATAAAATAATACTATAGTTTGTGGGAGCTACAATTTCAATTTGTTTATAAAGTTCCTTTGTAGTTCCGGCTTCGCCGACTAAATATTCATTGTTCAAAACGGCTTGTTTCTTTGAGCTTTTTTTTCCCGGAGCTAAAGAAACTTTTTGCCTCTCATCTTCAGGTTGATCAAGGGAAGCCTTTAATACATTCAATACTTCGTCTGGAATAAGAGGTTTGGTAATATAGTCATAAGCACCAAGTTTTATCACATCAACTGCCGTTTTAATGTCAGAATAACCTGTAATAATTAACACGATTGTTTGGGGGCTTTGAGCTTTTATTTCAACAAGTACATCCTTACCATCTTTATCGCCAAGGCGGAAATCGCATAAAACAATATCAAAACTGCTTTCTTTAAATTTCTGTAAACCTTTTGCTGCTGAATGTGCGGTTTCCACTTCATAGCCATGCCTGCTAAGAAATCGGCTCAGAAGTGTACACATATCAATGTCATCATCAATAATCAATAATCTTTTATTCATAGTGCATTTGTTTTTTCGGTTAGAGTGACATCACTCGTTGGTATTTCTTTAATTTTTATCCAAGTGGAATATTTATTAGGGAAGATGTTACTTCCAAAATTGATTGCAAATACTTTAGTAAAAACGGCTCCCAGGTATAGAATAGCAGAACTGTAGTAAACCCAAATCATAATTATAATTACAGATCCTGCGGCGCCATAAACTGAAGAAAAATTACTTGCGCCAAGATATTTGCTTATTAATATTTTACCAAATAAAAAAAGACATGCTGTAATTAATGCCCCTACCAAAACATC
>JAFDXB010000071.1 GCA_018268175.1 Bacteroidota bacterium
AGTTCCTCCATTGTTGTTGGATACATAGTTGCCATATCTTCAAGCGACGATTCTAAAAAAATAACAAAAGGAGGCAGTTTCTTTTCTGTTGCTACTTTCTTTCGAAGAGCTTTCAGGCTCTCCATTAGTTTATCATCGGCCGCGCCGGTGCCTGCCTGAATTGCATCTCCTTCTTCATCATCAGCATTTGCTTCTTCAAATAAATTATTAAGTACAATTTTAAACGATACAGGTTTCTTTAAAAAAGCGCTTCCTTTTTTTGTGATCTTTAAAACACCATATTCTACAATATCTTTTTCAAGAATACCATTCAGCAACATCTGCCTGATAAGGCTGTTCCAGAAATGATTTTCTTTATCGTTGCCCGATGCAAAGGCATCAATATTCTCATGCCTGTACATTTGCACCTGCGGTGTGATTTTTCCTGTAAGAATATTTAAAATGTAGTCTATTGTAAAGTGCTCTCCCAAAGCTTTGATAACGTTAAGCACTGTTACAACATCTTTTTTAGCTTCAATTTTTTCTTTCGGATTTAAGCAGTTATCGCAATGCCCGCAACTTTTATTGTCGTTATAATCTTCACCAAAATAATAAAGCAAAGTTTTTCTGCGGCACACGCTGCTTTCTGCATAGGCAATAGTTTCACCAATCAATTGTGCACCTACTTCTCTTTCACTTAAAGGCTTTTCCCTTAAAAAATGCTCAAGTTTTGAAACGTCTTTGTGGCTGTAATACAGTATGCATCTGCCTTCCAGGCCGTCTCTGCCGGCGCGGCCGGTTTCCTGATAATAATTTTCTATTGATTTAGGAATGTTATAATGAATAACAAAACGAACATCGGGTTTGTCTATTCCCATTCCAAATGCAATAGTGGCAACAATTACCTGCACATCTTCATTTAAAAACTGGTCTTGCCTTAATGATCTTAATTTACTGTCGAGGCCGGCATGGTAGGCAACGGCTTTTATGCCATTAGCATTAAGCATATCGGCAAGTTCTTCGGTAGTTTTGCGGTTTAATGTATAAATAATCCCGCTTTTATTTTTGTTAGATTGAATAAACCTTACAATACTTGAATTTGTATCCTTAAGTTTAATTTTTGGCAAAACTTCGTATGAAAGATTTGGCCTGTTGAATGATGAAATAAAAACCTGAGGGTCGCGAAGGCCCAAATTTTTTATAATATCACTTTGAACTTTAGGAGTTGCAGTTGCAGTTAATGCAATTAAGGGTGCATCATCATTTATCAATTTCATTGTTTCCCTTAAACGCCTGTATTCCGGCCTGAAATCATGGCCCCATTCGCTTATGCAATGTGCTTCATCAACAGCAAAAAATGATATAGTTAACGATTTAAAAAATTCAATATTCTCATCTTTAGTCATAGTTTCCGGCGCCACATACAAAAGTTTTGTTTTGCCTGAAGTAAGGTCATCTTTTACCTGCTTCTGCTGACTTTTATTAAGAGTGCTGTTTAAAAAATGAGCAACATTATCGTTGCTGTTATAACTTCTAACTAAATCAACCTGATTTTTCATCAGAGCGATAAGCGGAGAAACAATTATAGCAACACCTTCCGAAACAATTGCAGGCAATTGATAACAAAGGCTTTTGCCGCCGCCTGTTGGCATAATGCCGAAAGTATCATTTCCTGAAAGAAGGCTTTTAATTATGCTTTCCTGTGTGCCTTTAAAAGCATCAAAACCAAAATATTTTTGCAGTTCAGAAATAAGGTCTGCCTTTTTACCTGTGGCAGTTTTAATCGGTTTTTTATCTGTTTTAGATTTTGGATTATTCATAAGAAATATTTCTCCTTTAAAAAGGGGTTGCGAAGTTACTTTATATTATTTTAGAAACCGGCATCTTTAGCTTTAAGTTAGCAGTTTTTTGGCTAATTCAATTAAAAAATTTACTAACATAAATTCGTGAACTATTAATGACAATAAATTCAATATATCATTCATTTAATTTAGGTTTGCGGCGGATATGGATAAACAAGCCATTATAAATTCTGCAATTAACACAATATCAATTGAGAGTGAAGCAATTATTGCTTTAAAAGAAAATATTGAGAATGGTTTTGCGGAAGCAGTTACTAAAATTTTTGAATGCAAGGGCCGTTTGGTGGTGAGCGGAATTGGGAAAAGTTCCATTATTGCGCAAAAAATTGTTGCTACTTTTAACAGCACCGGAACGCCGGCTACATTTATGCATGCTGCAGATGCCATTCACGGCGATTTAGGAATGATTCAGCCGGAGGATATTGTGCTCATTATCAGCAAAAGCGGCAACAGTCCTGAAATTAAAGTGCTTGCACCTCTTGTAAAAGGTTTTGGAAATACTTTAATAGGCATGGTTGGTAATACATCTTCATTTCTTGCGCTTAACAGCGATGTGGTTTTAAATACCACAGTGAAAGTTGAAGCATGCCCAAACGATTTAGCTCCTACTTCAAGCACTACTGCACAAATGGTGATGGGCGATGCTATTGCGGTTTGCCTGATGAATATGAGAGGTTTTAATAAAAACAACTTTGCTAAATTCCACCCGGGTGGAAACCTTGGCAAAAAGCTTTACCTGAAAGTAAAAAGCATCTGCGGGCCGCAAAAGCCTTCTGTAACGCCGAATTCTTCAATTAAAGATGTTATTGTAGAGATGACTAAAAGCAGGCTTGGAGCTACGGCGGTATTAGATGAAAACAACGAAATTGCCGGAATAATAACTGATGGCGACATAAGAAGAATGCTTCAAAAAAATGATTTGATAAACGAATTGACCGCCTCAGATATTATGGCAAAAACTCCCAAAATAATTGATGATGATGCACTGGCAGTTGAAGCTCTTGAAAAGATGCGTTCAAATAATATAAACCAGCTTTTGGTTGTTAGCAACAATAATTATTCAGGAATTATACATTTGCAGGATTTAATAAGGGAAGGAATAATTTAAAGATGAAAAAAATGGACAAAAACAATTTTGTGGCTATTATGGCAGGAGGTATTGGAAGCCGCTTTTGGCCAAAAAGCCGCACTGAATTGCCGAAACAATTTTTGGATATTCTCGGCCACGGCCGGACCCTTATACAAAGTACTTTCGACAGGTTTGCGAAATTTATTCCACCGGAAAATATTTATGTTGTAACAGCAGATTCTTATAAGGGCCTTGTTGCCGAACAACTTCCGGAGCTTAATAAAAAAAATATTCTTGGTGAGCCGTCAAGAAAAAATACAGCTCCCTGCATTGCTTATATATCATATAAAATAAACGAACTAAACCCGGAGGCGAATTTAATTTGTGCACCGGCAGATCATTTAATAAATAATCATGAAAAATTTGAAGAGGTTTGTTTAAATGCATTGAACTTCACTGCAAACATAAAAGCCCTTGTTACATTAGGTATTAAACCCACCAATCCCAATACAGGTTTTGGCTACATTCAGCATGAATTATTTGCTGTAAGCGAAAATGTTTATAAAGTAAAAACCTTTACAGAAAAACCCGACCTTGAATTAGCAAAAACATTTTTGTCGAGCGGCGACTTTTTATGGAATGCCGGCATTTTTGTTTGGCAAACTCAAAATATTATTTCCGCTTTCGAAAAATTCCTGCCTGAAATTCATGACCTTTTCGATTCAGAAAAAAATCTTTTAAATACTGATAAAGAAGCTGAAGCGATAGACAGGATTTATCCTCAATGCTTTAATATTTCCATTGATTATGGAATTATGGAAAAGGCAGATAATGTTTATGTTATTCCGTCAACCTTCGACTGGAGCGACCTTGGCACCTGGAAATCGGCTTACGATTGCCTTGAAAAAGATTATCTCGGCAATGCTGTTTCAGGAGAAAATGTTATGGTGATTGATGCTACAAATAACATGATACAGTCAACCGGCAAACGTCTTATGGTTCTGCAGGGAATGGACAATTACATTATTGTTGACACCGATGATGTTCTTTTAATTTGTAAAAAAGATAAAGAACAGGATATTAAAGAATATGTTGCCGAAATAAAAAGAAATAAAGGCGAAAAATATATGTGATTACAAATTGTGAAGTGAATTATAATATTCAATCGCTTTTTCTAAATCTTCCGGAACATCAATTTTTATCATATTTTCATGAGTAATCACCATTCTTAATTTGATTCCATTTTCCAAAAATCGGAGGCATTCTATTTTTTCTGCAGCCTCAAGTTTGCCTTCTTCAAGTTCAACAAATTTCAACAGTGCATGTTTCCGGAATGCATAAACTCCTATATGTTCATTATATATAGAATCAATAGCTTTATCTCGATAAAAGGGAATTGGTGACCGGCTAAAAAAGATTGAGTCATTGTTTTTATCAACCACAACCTTTACGATATTAGGGTTTTGTGCTTTTTCAATATCTACAAAAGGTTTCATTAATGATGCAACCTGAACTTCATTATCATTAAAGGCATCAAGTAAATTTTTAAGAGCAACTTGGTTCACAAAAGGTTCATCACCTTGAACATTTAAAATAATATCTGCATCAATGTTTCGTGCAATCTCTTCAATTCTGTCGGTTCCGCTTTCGTGAGGTAATTTGCTTAAATACACTTCACCGCCGGCGTTTTCAATTTCGGAAAAAATTACTTCACTATCGGTAACAACAATAACCGAATCAAACAGGTTTGTTTTTAAAGTGTTTTCGTATGTATGAGTAATAATTGATTTACCCGCTATTTTTTGAATAAGCTTGTATGGGAATCGTGTAGCCGCAAACCTTGCGGGAATCATTGCAATTTTCTTCATTATCAATTGTAAACAAATCCGGCTTCAGGAAGGCTATCGCATTCATAGCCGCAGTTTTGGCATTGGTAAACATTTTCAACAGACACGGCATAACTTGAAAACAGCCATGTTAAAAATGCAACGAGATAGTTTTTCCTTGCCGGTTTCGGAATTTCTAAAAAATTATTTGAAAAGCATTTTGGGCAAACGGTATTTTTAAGTTTTTCATATTCAAATTCCGCCAGCAGGCGGCTAGCAAAATCAAAATCTTTATCTGCAACCACAAGTTTTATGTAACCGATTGCAGTAGAAATAACGGGGCCGATAGTAACTGTATTTTCATCAAATAAATAACAGTTCAACCCTCTGTCTTGCAGTTTTGTAAGAAATATTCTTGCGCTAAAATAGTTATCAAATGTTTTTATGACAACCGAATTCATTTTATTATTTTCTACAATTTACATTTAATAACGGGTATAAAAAAAAGAAGCTGAGCCCGTCAACTTCTTCTTTTTTTCCTTTTTGCCCGCTTAGCTATAATACCTCACCGCGTCCGGCATTTCTGTTTCTGCTGCTGGCAGAACCGCCTTTTCTTCCGGCTTCTCTTGCTTCCTGAGAATTAAACTGATGTGCTTTTCCCGCTAAATGTGCAGCCTTTCCTCCTTTAGAAGAAATTTGCCTTTGTTTTTCCTGATCCATAGATGCAAAACCTCTTCTTGAGGTACGTGAACCGGATTCAGACATTTCCGGATTGTTGCTTTTTCTAACTGGCATGTTTCGTAAATTTAGTAATTAAAGAATGCTTTTATTGCACCACACATTATGCCAGAATTTTATATAAAAGGTGTAACTTATTACCCTTTATTTTTATTTCTAAGAAACTCCTCCACCTTTTCAACACTGTTACTTCCAACGGCATTTACTGCCTCAAAAAGTTGCTGCTCAGAAACGCCAAATTTTTGAGCCCAATAATTCATTTCATATTTTTCTGAGGTATTAATTCTGCTTCTGTCTTGTGGGCCTTTGATGTCTTTATTGTCCATAGTATTGTTTTTAAAACCATAACTATGCACATAGGTTGCCAATTTGAATCAGCCTGATTTATATTAATTGTATTACGCAGAACCTGCGATTACAAAATTAAATCACAAGAAGTGCCGATAATTTTGCACAAAAAAAGGCAACTTGCCACTCGCTTTATTAAAAATTGAATCTTCTTATTGAGCTTATTACTTCACCATCAATGGCATTACAAGCATTAAAAGATCTTCGTCTTCATTTTGTTCAGCAGGCTTTATTATTCCGGCTTTAGATGGAGTACTCAATGCTATTTTAATTTCGTCTGTTTCGGCGCTGTTAAGCATTTCAATGAGAAACTTTCCATTAAATGCAATTTGAAGATCTCCGCCATCAAATTGACAATCCATTCTTTCATTACCTTCAAAATTGTAATCCATATCCTGAGCAGAAAGTTGTAATTCGTTTCCTATAATATTTAATACTATCTGATTTGAACTTTTATTACTGAAAACATTTACTCTCTTCAATGCATTTTGAAAATCAGTACGGCGAACTGTTAATGTGTAAGGGTTATCAGCAGGAATTACAACCTTATAATCCGGGAAACGAGCATCTACAAGACGGCATATAAGCTCGGTGCTGCCATGTGTTACAAATAAATGCTTGTCATTAAAAGATAGTTCAATCTCATCTTCATTTTCCGGCAAAGCCGATTTCAGTAACGACAATGGTTTTTTGGGAACTATAAATGAATCTTTCTTAGGGCTGTTTATGCCGGATAAAGTAAATCTAACCAATCTGTGAGCATCTGTTGCCACGAATGAAATTGAAGTTTTTTCAAGTTCAAAATATACACCTGCCATTGCAGGACGGGTATCATCTGTACTAATTGCAAATAATGTTTTGTTTATTGCATTCACCAAAGCGCCGCTTGTCATAACAAAAGAATTAGCATCTTCCGCTTGCGGAGCCTTTGGGAAATTGTCAGGGTTTTCACCCATTATTTTATATTTTCCCGATTCTGAAGTTATTTCTATAGCAAATGAAGAATCAACATTAAAAGTAAGTGGTTGATCAGCGATATTTTTCAACGACTCCATAAGAATTTTAGCCGGAATACAAACTTTTCCCTTTTCAGAAGCCTCAATTGAAAGCGAAACTTTCATTACAGTTTCAAGATCAGTTGCAACAACAGACAATTTATTAGGTTGTATATCAAATAGAAAATCATCAAGAATTGGGAGAACGCTATTGGAATTAATTACTCCTGCAATTTGTTGTAATTGTTTAAGTAATGCTAATGATGAAACAATAAACTTCATAATAGTTTTTTAAGAGTGTCAAAGATAATATTTACCGTTAAATGGTGGTAAATAAAAAGTTTTTCACAATTACCAAGAGTATGGCAGGTTTATTTCCTCCGGAGGAGAAGGTTAATTTTTGTTTTCTGAAAAAAATTATTGCAACCGGTTCTGATAACTGTCCGTATTATTTCTGATTTTTTTAAGCATCAGGAATATTAGGTTCCACCAACCGCGAAAGTTTATCAAGCGAATCCTGCCATCCCAGATAACAAAAATCTGAAGGGATTGATGGCGGAATATTCTTTTGCTCAATGAATAGCTCAGTTCCGGCAAGATTTTTTTTAAACCTTATTGTAACGGTCATTTCTTCCGGCATAGAAGGATCGTCAAATTTGTCGCTGATTACCAGCAATTCATTTTCCTTAATTTCCCGAAAAGTGCCACCAAAATATTCGGTTTTTTTAGTGGTAAAATTCATAAAAGCCATACGGTAAGAACCGCCTTCCCGGAAATCCATTGAATCTACTATACCAACGAAGCCATAAGGCGGAATCCAGGATGCATAAGCATTAGCATCAGAAAATGCACTGAAAACTTTTTCAGGCGGCGCCTTAAAAACTTTATGTAATGTTACTGAATTGTCTTGCATGATTTTTAATTTAAATATATTGATTTTATTTTACCATTGGAGATTCCGCCGCTGTTGGTATTATCACCAACGGCGAATAGCAAATCTCGTTGGAGATAACTCCAACGAGGGCGACAAACAGATAACTCTAACGAAGGCGGCGA
>JAFDXB010000072.1 GCA_018268175.1 Bacteroidota bacterium
ATCATCAAGAAGGATAAAAAAAGAAGGAATAACGAAATAAATTATGTATTTCTTGAAAAAATCGGATCCCCGATTTCTCAAAAATTGCCACTTGAAATTTTAAAAGAAAATCTTGAAAATATTGTGTAATGATTGTTTCCGTAAGAAAATCACATCTATCCGGAAATATTAAAATACCTGCATCCAAAAGCATTTCACAAAGAGTTGCGGTTTGTGCTTTATTGAATAACGGCCAAACTGCAATATTAAATTATGGCAACAGCGAAGATGAAAAAAATACTCTGGCAGCAGTAAAAACTTTAGGTGCAAATGTATTTTTTGAAAATGAATCTTTAATAATTAATTCAACAGGTGGAATTAATTTTCAAGGGATTTTAAATGCCGGTGAAAGTGGCTTAGGATTACGTTTGTTGGTTCCGGTTAGTGCTTTGAGTAATAACGAAATTACAGTTAGCACTGAAAGGAGTTTGAACAAAAGAGATGTGTCAGGCTTCAACTATCTTAAAGATTTGGGAGTTGAATTAAATTATAATAATTGTTTGCCGCCGGTTACGGTAAAAGGCCCTTTAAATACAAACAATATTTTTCTTGAACTGAATAACAGTTCTCAATACCTTACAGGCTTAATTACAGTATATGCTTTTGTGGCTGAAAAAGAAACAGAAATTATTATTGACAGAATAGTATCCAAGCCTTATATTGATATTTCTTTAGAAGTACTCAGAAATTTTGGTTGCATAATAAAAAATGAGAGTTATAAAAAATTTGTTGTTATTCCCCGATCCGGGGATAAACGAGATTTTACATACAATATTGAAGGCGACTGGAGTAGTGCAGCTTTTATTTTTATTGCAGGAATTCTTTGCGGTAATATTGAGATCGGAAATTTAAAATTATCTTCTTTTCAGGGTGATAAAATAATATTGGACTTATTGCTGCAATTGGGTGCCGGAATTAAAACAGAAGGAGAATTGATTTTAATTCCCCGGAAAAAGTTAGATGCATTTTATTTTGATGCAACAGATTATCCCGACCTGTTCCCACCTCTTGCAGCATTGGCTGTTTTTTGTAATGGCACTTCTAGAATAAAAGGTTTACATCGCCTTACAAATAAAGAAAGCAATAGAGAAAAAAGCATCATAAATGTATTAACTCAACTTGGAGTTTCAGTTTATACAAAAGATAATGAACTTTGCATCACCGGAAATTGCAGTTTAAATGGTGCAGTCATTGATTCTTATGGCGACCATAGAATAGTAATGATGGCTTCTTTAATTGGTTTGGCGGCTGAAATAGACCTTGAAATTACAAATGCCGAAGCAGTTTCTAAATCATATCCTTCATTTTTTGAACAAATAATTTCTTTAGGAGGAAATATCAATTTTAAATTATGAATACTTTTGGAAGAATATTTAAGGTTTCCATATTTGGCGAATCTCACGGAACCGCAGTAGGAATATGTATTGATGGTTGCCCCCCGGGGATACCTCTGGAAATTAAAGATTTTGAAATTGACCTAAAGAGGAGACAAGGTGGATTGCAAAAAGGAAGTACCCCACGAAAGGAAGATGATGTTCCTGAAATTTTATCAGGTTTATTTAACGGATATACTACCGGCGCGCCTTTAACAATAATTATCAATAATAAAAATGTTAGAAGTTCAGATTATTCAGAGTTAAAAAAAACTCCACGGCCGGGACATGCTGATTTTGTTGCCTCAGTAAAGTACAAAGGTTATCAGGATTATAGGGGTGGTGGGCATTTCAGCGGAAGGCTTACTGCATGTTTGGTAATGGCAGGTGTAGTGGCAAAGAAAATAATTTCACAGAAATTTACTCTGGTAAAATTCCAGGCAAAAGTTATGGAGGTTGGAGGAAATACAAACATCGAAGATGCGGTTTCAGAAGCAATAAATAAAAATGATTCCGTTGGGTCTAAAATTGAATGTAACATTTCTGGTTTGCCGGCAGGATTGGGAGAGCCTTTTTTTGATTCGGTTGAATCGTTGATATCTCATGCTGTATTTTCTATTCCGGCAATTAAAGGAATAGAATTCGGCTCGGGATTTTCAAGTGCGTCAATGTATGGAAGTATGCATAATGATGCAATTATTAACAAAGAAGGAGTTACATCTACAAATAATGCCGGCGGAATTAATGGTGGACTTACCAACGGCAATGATATTATTTTTAGAGTTGCAGTAAAACCTGCATCATCAACACCTCATAAACAAAAATCAATAAACCTTGAATCAGGTATGATAGAGGAAATTCAGGTAGGAGGGCGGCATGATCTGGTAATCGGACTTCGGGTGCCACCGGTTTTAGAATGCGTCAGCGCAATGGTAATAGCCGATTTGCTTTTGTTGGAAAGTTTGTTATAAAAATAATTTGATAAAAAAAGGCTGCCCAATTGGACAGCCTTATATATTTACAACTTTAATTATCTCACTATAGTTATTGTTCCTTTCATTTCTACTTTCATTCCTTTGGCATCAAATCCTTTCAGAATCCAAACATAAACACCGGTTGGCTGTGGCTTTCCTTTGTACGTACCATCCCAACCTTTCATGTATTGGTTTGTTTCAAAAACAAGCTCTCCAAATCTGTTGAATATTCTGAAATATTCTTGTCTAGTCATTTTAACAGGCAGTGGCCTGAAGATGTCGTTCAGCCCATCGCCGTTAGGCGTAAATGCATTTGGAATATAATATTCAGGGCCTTCATAAACCTGAACATACACTGAATCATAACCAACGCAGCCTGCAATGTCTGTAACTTTAACCATAAAGTTGGCATCGTTCGATAAGTACACCGTAGGGTATTGTAAATCCGGGTTATCTATTCTTACTCCCGAACTTAAAGGCGTCCAGTGATATTGAACACCACCGCTACCAACAAGCACATGAGGTTTGTTTATTGCTGCAAGTGTATCACCTCCTGCATAAGCAGGAACTGTAGGCTGCATAATTACTTTTACCGAATCTGATACGCTGAAGTTACAGCCGTAGTTGTCTGTAACTGTTAGCACATAGGTTTGAGTTGCGGGTGCTATAGCACGAGTTGTTTGTAAATTAGGATCGCGAACATATTGCGTCGGCGACCATGTATAATTTACAGTGCCTGAGGTATGACTTACAGAACCGCTGATAATAGTTGAGTCATTCAAACATATCATTTGTTCAGGGCCAGCCTCCGGAATGGGAAGTAACTTAACATTTATAGTAATTGTATCTTCTCTTGAACAAGCGCCCCATTCTGCATGTAAAATATATGTTGTAGTATCTGCCGGTGTGGCTGTTGCATTTTTAATGTTTGCATCATTCAGTGCAACTGTATCTCGCCATCTAAACACATTTGTTTCAGCATTGGTTAACACATTAAATGTAACAGGCTCTCCCTGACAAATTGTAGTATCGTTTCCAACAGTGAGGAACATATTGTCAATAACATTTACAAATACTGATGTGCCTGCAATACAACCATTAGCATCTTTTACCGCTACATTACTGTAAGTTCCTGTGCCAACAGTGAATGTTGGTGATGTTTGGAAAGGGTAGCTTGCTCCATTATCTATTGAATAAGTATATGGGGAAGTTCCACCGGTTGCAGCAACAGTAATTTCACCATCTCCACCCAAACAAGTGCTTGGTGCAGGGCTTGTTGCAGATGCTATTAATTTCGTTGGCTGCGCCAGAGCTACATTAACAGATTTCTGGCATCCCAAATTATCTTTTACAACAATTGTATATGATCCAACTGTAAGGCCTGTAAATTCATTTGTTGATTGCGGGCCACTACCGCCGGAAATTGTATAAGTGTAAGGAGAAACCCCACCCGCAGTTGCAATATTTATTGTTCCATCTGCACTTCCAAAACATAGAGGATCTGTTTTTGCCGGCGTTAATACAATTTCAGGATTTGAAACAAGAGTTGCAGTATTAGTTCCTGTGCAACCAACAGCATCTTTAATTGTTATCGTATAATTATCGGGTGGTAAATTATTAAATGTTGATGACGCCTGAGATGGTAAACCGCTAACAGTATAAGTATAAGGGGCGGTGCCTGATGTGGCGTTTATTTTAATAATACCATCGTTTATTCCAAAGCAAACCGGTTGGGTAAGACCTATAGTAGAAGTAAGAT
>JAFDXB010000073.1 GCA_018268175.1 Bacteroidota bacterium
CCAACGAAGTTGTAAAAAAAACTTCAGTAGAAATAAATAATTCTGCAGGAAGTTATAATACATTTAAAAACTCACTTTTATTTAATTCAGGGCTTATCAATAGAAAGTTTACTGCCGATTTAAGATTAAGCCACATTTCGAGTGACGGTTATATTGACCGTGCATTCAGCAATCTCTATTCAATATATTCGAGTATTGCGTATGTAACTCCACAAGCCAGTTTGAGATTTAATTTTATATCCGGTAAAGAAAAAACTTATCAGGCATGGAATGGTATTGATTATGAAACTCTTAAAATAAACAGAAGATATAATTCTTCCGGAACGGAAAAACCCGGTGAACCATATAGCAACGAAACAGATAATTTTTTGCAAAACCATTTTCAATTATTTTATAATCAAAAATTGTCAAAACGCTGGAAAGCAAGCGCAGCGATGTTTTTAACAAAAGGTGATGGATATTATGAACAGTATAAAGCAAATCAAAAGTTATCATCATTTTATTTGCCACCCTATATTTCAGGAGGCGACACAATTACAAGAACGGATGCCATAACACGTTTAAACCTTGCGAATAATTTTTATGGTTTAATATTTTCATTTCAATATGCATCTCCGAAACGGACATTTATATTAGGTGGCGGTACAAATAAATATGACGGAAAACATTTTGGTGATGTAATAAAATCTTTAACCACGGGTGTTATTCCTGATGATTATAGATGGTACGATCTAACAGCATTTAAAACTGAAAAAAGTGTTTATGCAAAATTGTTGGAATCAATAACAAAAAACTTAACCGGCTTTGCCGACATTCAATTGAGAACTGTTGATTACACAATCAATGGATTTAGAAAGTCACCAAATGTTAAACAAAAAAATGAATATTCATTCTTCAGCCCGAAAGCAGGACTAACATTTTCAAAAAATAAATCACAGTATTTTATTTCTTTCGGCAAAGCCGTAAAAGAACCAAACCGAGAAGATTTTGAATCAGGAGAAGCTCCAAAGCCCGAAAAACTTTATGATTTTGAAGCAGGCTATGAATTTAAAAATACAAAACACATGGTTTCGTTAAACGCTTATTACATGTATTACAAAGACCAACTAATATTAACAGGGAAAATTAATGATGTAGGTGCATATACCAGAACTAATGTTGATAAAAGTTACAGAACAGGGCTTGAAATTCAGGCGGCGGCAACAATAAACAAGAGGCTTTCAGTAAACGGAAACGCAAATCTTAGTTCAAACAAAATTTTAAATTTCAAAGAATATATTGATGATTACGATACGGGCACACAGATAATAAACAACTATAACAAAACAGATATTGCCCTTTCACCGTCTGTTACAGCATTAGTTGCACTTCAGGTGAATCCTTTAAAGAATGGTTTTATAACTTTAACCGGAAAATATACAGGCAGGCAATATTTAGATAATACTTCCAATAAATCAAGATCGCTCACAGATTATTATGTACAGGATGTAGATTTAAATTATGTGATACAAACAAAAAACAAAATCTCGATAAATTTATTTTTCAATATCAACAATATTTTTTCAAAAATGTATGAAGCAAATGGATACACCTACAGCTATTATGCAGATGCTAAACTCACAACTGAAAATTATTATTTCCCGATGGCGCCATTAAATTTTTTAGCCGGGGTATCTATTAAACTGTGATTAAAATATCTTGAACTATGTATTTACTCATTAAAATCATACAATGTTTTGATCTATGATTAAAATGATTTCTTGGTGAACTATTCCAACCATTTAATCATGCCGCCTGTTAGGTTTTTTACATTTGAAAATCCCAGCGACTCCAGCATTGCACAAGCTTGCATACTACGTTGCCCGGATCTGCAATAACAAATTATTTCCTCATCTTTTATATTATCAATTTCGCCGGTATCCATTGAAAGAATCCTGCCGAGAGGAATTAAACGTCCGCCAATGTTGAATTGTTTATTTTCATCCGGTTCTCTTACATCAACCAGATTAACGTTTTCGCCGTTGTTTAATCTTTCGCGAAGTTCGGTTACGGTAATTGTTTGCATACTTCAATTATTTTAATGTATCAACAGGATTTTTTTGAGTTAACGACAGCCACACATCCATGATTTGCCCGGGTTGAATATAATTTGGCTCATTCTGTTCATTTAATTTCGGTGGGCTTTGCTTATAAATAAATGCAGCCGCCGTATCTAACACATCAGGTTCTACAATAACAGCACCAAGCATTATATTATTAGTTTCCAGCACAATTTTCGCTTCGCTGAAAGTAAGCCCCATAAGTGATGGAACCGGAATTATTGTTTTGTCTAATCCGCTACCAATAACAAGATCAATTTTACTTCCCCAAGGAATTTTGCTTCCTGAATTTATCGCATTGCCCGCATAGGATTGCTCAAGCACGCTGTTCTTCATGAAATCTGAACGATAAGTGGTATCGCCTAAAAGCAGATGGCTTCTTTTCAGCAATTCAAGTGCATAAGAAATGCTTTTGCCTTCAAGAGCAGGCATATCTACAAGAGGAGGTGTTACACGATTCACAGTAAGATAAACAGTTCTGTTGATTTTAACTGTACTGTTCGGATCAGGAAGCTGTTTTAAAACAACTCCTCTTGCAAGTGAATCAATAAAAACGCTGTCTTGAATTACAACCTCAAAGCCTTTATCTTCCAAAAACTTTACAGCATCGGCAGTATTTTTATTTAAAACACCCGGTACTGTAAGGTATTGCCCATGTTTTGTTATGCTACCCAATAGCTGCAGAAAAAGAAATATTACAAGAGCAATAAGGATTACCGCTGCCAAAAGGTTTAACCAAAATGATTTAAAAAAGGTTGTCTTCGCCAAAGTATTATTTTTTACCGTTGTTAAAACTTTCTTCTATCATTGAAGAATAGAATTCTTTTAAAGAAAGACCCATTGCCAATACCTGTTGCGGAACAATACTGGCGGCACTTTGTCCGGGTACTGTATTTATTTCCAGCATATAAAGTTTTCCATTTTCTTCACATAAAATAAAATCAATTCTTACCACCCCCCTGCAATTAAAAAGTTTGTAAACTTTAATTGCTTCATTATTTAAATATTCCACAACATCATTATCAATTTTAGCAGGTGTTATTTCTTCACTTGCACCATTATATTTTGCCTCAAAATCAAAGAAATCATTTTTACTTAAAATTTCAGTTGCAGGTAAAGGTATTATCTCATTTTGCTTTTTAAAAACACCAATAGTTAGTTCACGGCCTTTTATATATTCTTCAATTATTATCTGGTCATCTTCTTTAAAAGCCTTTGCCACAGCCGCATTCAAAGTTTCCTTTCCCAACACTTTACTTATACCTAAACTGCTTCCACCATTATTTGGTTTTACAAAAACAGGAAATTTTAAAGAAGATATTACAACATTTTCTGAATAAGAATCATTTTTAAAAAACTGTAATGATTTTGCAACATTAATTCCTGCCATAGCAGCAATAGCAATAGTATTTTTTTTGTTGAAAGTTATTGCAGAAGTTGCTGTATCGCATGATGTATAAGGCATTCCTATACATTCAAAATAGCCCTGAATTTTGCCATCTTCTCCCGGCGTGCCGTGAAGGATTATTAAAGCAGAATCAAAAATTATTACTTCCCCGTTTTTATTTACTGAAAAATTGTTTTTATCAATGGGAAATTCTGCCTTATCAATATTACAAAACCAGCCATCTTTTCTAATATCTACTAAATAGCAATTGTATTTTTCGGAATCAATATTTTTTAAAACCGAGTTAGCGCTCTTATAAGAAATTACTGCTTCACCGGACAATCCGCCGGTTACGAGCGCAATGTTTTTTTTCATCTGTTAAAAATATTTTCTAAAGTAAGAAAATTTATTGTTCGCCGATTCCTTCATTTCCAGAATCAAGTGCTAATTTCCATTCTCCGTTTTTATTTTTCGTCCACACATGCACATAATTTCCGAATATAAGCGAATCGGTAGCCAGTATTTTAACTGAGAAAATTCCATAAGTATAGCCTAAATCACCGGAGGAAGACACTACTGCATGATGAGGCTGCCACATCATACTATAACCTGAATCATCGAAACCAATGAGATAATCAATTGCAAATGCACCTGTAATAGGGAAATTGTCAGAACGCAGAAGAACACCATTTGAATCAAGATATTTAAGAAATGAAGTTTTCATTCCTTCCTTTGATGTAAGTTCAGAAAAATCTTTATCAGTTTGCAATAAATCTATTCTGCTCTGAGTGTTATTAACAACTTTCTTTTTGGGTTCTTTACAGCTATATAAAATTGCTATCACCACAATGAACGCTAAAATTTTCTTCATACCGACAAGATATAAAATATTAATAAAAGGCGAAGGTAAATTTAACCCTCGCCTGATAAACGTAGTTTATGAAAATCTTAAAGGTGCATTCTGTTCTTCTTTTCAAGAAGTTCTTCAACTGTTTCTCTATACATTTCATCGGGAACACAGCAATCAACCGGGCATACTGCCGCACATTGTGGTTCTTCATGAAAGCCCTGGCATTCAGTACATTTAGTAGGAACAATATAGTAAATATCCATAGCTTTCGGTTCAAGTCTTTGATTTGCATCAACCACTGAGCCATCCATCAGGGTATAATTTCCTTTAACGCTTGTACCATCTGCCATAGCCCATTCTACACCGCCTTCATATATCGCATTGTTAGGGCATTCAGGTTCGCAGGCACCACAGTTTATGCACTCATCTGTAATCTTAATGGCCATCTGTTGTAATTTTGTGCAAATTTACATAAAACCAATGGATATAAACAGAAGAGTGAAGTTAATGGTGAAAGCAGGTGAATTTATTGTTTCACAAAATCCTCAATGGCTCAAAGCTAAGGAAGTTGCATATCATAAAAATTCATGGTTCATTCCGGATTTTATTAATGCTGCTGCAGAAAATATAAAACGTAATTTTTTGGATGAACAGATTTTAAACCAATGGATAAAATATTATCATCTTGATGATAACATATTACCAAAAACAGTTGGAATTATAATGGCCGGCAATATCCCGATGGTAGGTTTTCACGATCTTTTATCAGTGTTTATCTGCGGCCACAAACAAATAATAAAGCTTTCATCTAAAGATGATGTTTTATTAAAGTCAATTGTTGAATTTCTCGCTTCAATTGAAAATGATATAAACAATTATATAAGTTTTGCAGATTCGTTGCAAGGATGTGATGCATATATCGCTACAGGCAGCAATACTTCTGCGGAAATATTCAGGCAGTACTTTTCAAAATATCCTAACATCATTCGTAAAGGAAGGACATCTGTTGCAGTTTTGTCGGGCAATGAAACTCCGGAGCAGTTGAATAATCTGTCTGATGATGTGCATATGTATTTCGGGAGAGGTTGCAGAAGTGTTACTCATTTATATGTGCCGCAGGAATATGATTTCATTCCCCTTCTTGACTCATTTAAAAAGTATGATTATTTTATTGAGCATTTTAAATATAAAAACAATTATGATTTTCAGTTATCTCTGGTGCTGATGAATAAAAATTTTTACATGACCAATGGCACAACTATTTTGCTTGAACAAGAGTCGCTCTTCCCGCCACCGGCGGTTGTATATTACACCTATTATGATCATGAAAATTCATTAAGAAATTTAAAAGATGACGACAACATTCAGTGCGTAGTTGGCAAGAATATAGATTTTGGCGATAGCCAGGCGCCCGGAATATTTAATTATGCCGATGATATTGACACAATGCAGTTTTTACTTTCTCTGTAAAATCAGAACTAATATATTGTTAAACATGACAATAGGTTGCAACAAAATGTCAGTGCATTGTTATTTTGCGTGGAGGCATAGCATTTGAGCTATCCAAATTCCATTATTAAAAATTTAAAGAAACATGAAAGCAAAGCACATTTTCCTTACTGTTGTTATCAGTGTTCTTACATCTTTGGCCATAATAATTGGCTATGGTAAGTATGTAAAAAATGCTAATACTGTGGCGGGGCAGGTTGAAGGTGCAATACCTTCAAATTATAAATACGCAAAATTAAATGATAAGTCGCCCGATGCGGGTCCTGCAGATTTCACAATGCCTGCAGAAGCGAGTTTACCGGCGGTGGTGCATATTAAAACTAAAACCAACGCGAAGCAAATAAACAACGGCTTACCACGTACTCAACGTCAAAATCCATTTAGTGATTTTTTTGATGATGACCTTTTCAATCAGTTTTTCGGCAGCCCGCGTTCAAATGTAATTCCGGAGCAAAGAGCATCCGGATCCGGTGTTATAATAAGTGATGACGGATACATTGTTACCAATAATCACGTGGTTGCTAACGCCGATGAGATAATGGTAACATTGAGCAATAAAAAGTCATTCAAGGCAAAAGTTATTGGTACTGATCCGTCTTACGATCTTGCAGTTATTAAAATTGATGCCTCAGCTTTACCATATCTTATTTATGGAAATTCTGATGATGTAAAGATTGGGCAATGGGTTTTGGCAATAGGCTATCCATTAAATCTTGAGACAACTGTTACTGCCGGTATAGTAAGTGCAAAAAGCAGGAGCCTTGGTTTAAACCGTGATAAGTCCGGAAATGTTGGCGGTGGAGTTGAATCATACATTCAAACAGATGCCGCGGTAAATATGGGAAACAGCGGTGGTGCCTTGGTAAACACTGACGGCAGATTGATTGGCATTAATTCGGCTATTGCATCTTATACTGGATATTATTCAGGATATTCCTATGCAATCCCTGTAAACATTGTAAAAAAAGTTGTTGATGATATTATGAAATACGGCACCGTTCAAAGAGCATATCTTGGAATTAATTTTAGGGATGCCGGCGATTTAAATGATGAACAAAAGAAAAAAGAAGGGCTTCCATTAGGTACTTATGGAATTTATGTAGCAGATATGCCTGTTGATGGCGCGGCTTATATTGCCGGAATAAGAAGAGGTGATGTAATTAAAAAAGTAAATGGCGTTGAAATCAGCAATGGTTCCGAATTACAGGAACAGATAAGCAAGTACAAACCCGGAGATAAAATTCCGGTGGTTGTTTTAAGAAAAGATAAAGAAATGACCTTTAACGTAACACTAAAAAATAAAGCCGGCAATTTTGAGGTTGTAAAACAAGATGCGGTGAAAGACGTGCTGGGTGCAGATCTTACAACTCTTGATTCAAAAAAGGCTAAAGAATTTGGTGTGCCGGGAGGAGTGGTTGTTAAGAAAATAAATTCAGGAATTTTAAACGATCAAACCAGAATGAAAGATGGTTTTGTAATATTAAAAGTAGATGGGAAACAGGTAAATTCCGTTGAAGAATTAAATTCTGCCATAGGCAACAATGCAAACATTACCATAACAGGTTTTTATCCAGGTTATGATGGATTATATGAGTACCCTATTTCGTTGGGTGAATAGATGAATGAATTTAGAAACTAAAATTGCCGCTCAAATATTGAGCGGCAATTTTGTTTTGGCATGTTTTTTTTAATCTAACGGAATATTATTAACCATTAAATTCAAAATCATGGCAAAGTATTCAAAAAAAGCGGGAGATAAAGTTGAGAAGGCAATGCATGAAAAAAAAGAAGGAACATTAAAAAGCGGAAGTGGTAAAAAGGTAACCAGCCGCAAGCAGGCAATAGCAATCGGTTTGTCGGAAGCAAGAAAAGAAGGAGCAAAAGTGCCAAAGAAAAAATCTTCATCATCTTCTTCATCTTCTAAAAAATCTTCTTCTTCATCTTCCGGCAAATCTTCATCTTCTAAAAGTTCAGCTCCCAAAAAATCAGCATCTAAAAAATCTGCAACCAAAAGCGCAGCCAAGAAATCGGCCCCGAAAAAATCTTCGTCAAGTACTAAGAAATCCGCTCCGAAAAAATCAGCATCCAAAAGCACATCAAAAAAATCAAATTCTAAAAAATCAAGCTAAAGATTATTTAGAAATTTCTCATACAAGATTGCTATACGGCAATCTTTTTTTTATCCAGTTGAAATTCATAAATCTCAGATGTTATAGAGGTTTTTTCAAATAAATTTTTGCGCAACTTGTGCGAATAACTTCGTGGGCTTTGTCCAACCGCCATTTATCACAATAACCAATTTAAATGTTTCGGCTCCCAGCCCCGGAGGGGCGAAATATTTATAGCGATACATCAAATATTTATTCGAATATTTTTATGGCCC
>JAFDXB010000074.1 GCA_018268175.1 Bacteroidota bacterium
AGGCGAGTTAATAGCGGTTGATTCATTTTTATCTCCATCATTTGATACAATGAATAAATTCTTCCTTCAAAAAAGTATAAATCTTTACGGAGAGAGTTTTGTAAAATCAATTGGATTAAAATTTAATTCTGAAAACGGAATTGAAAAAATTAAAGACTATTTTAAAAACATAGGTATAAAGGAAAGCGAAATAAATATGATAGATGGCAGTGGCTTAAGCCCTTCAAACAGAATTACAGCATCATCTCTTGTGAAAGTATTAAAATATGCAAAAACAACAAAATGGTTTCCTTCTTTTTATAGTTCACTGCCCACAATCAATTCTATTAAAATGAAAAGTGGATATATTGGCGGTGTAAGATCATATACAGGATATTTAAAATCGCGAAGCGGAGAAGAATATATTTTTGCATTTATAGTAAATAACTTCAGCGGAAGCAGTATAACTGTAAAGGAAAAGATGTTTCGGTTACTTGATGAACTAAAATGAGATTAAAAATATTTTAGTAATTTCTCTTTCAGCTTTTCAGGCATTTCGGCACGCGACATTGTTTGTGAATGCATAAAATAAAGCAACACATGCCCTGTATTTATAAGCCTTTCGTTACAGTAAATTTCACTGAAAAAAGTAATACGATGGTTATGAGGCATTTCCTTTAAAGTTGTTTTTACAGAAATGAGATCATCGTATTTTGCCGGCATTAAAAATTTGGTATGAATTTCAACCACCGGCATTATAATGCCCATTTTTTCAATATCCTTATAAGTGAAGCCAAGGTCTCTTATAGCTTCTGTTCTGCCAATTTCATAAAACTGGGCATAATGGCCATGATACACAATACCCATTTGGTCGGTAAGTGCATAATGAATCCGGATTTTTGTTTCAGAAGTGTACATTATTTTCCAATCATTCCGTCAATACTGGCTTTACCCGGGCCTAAAAGAAATATTGAAAAGAATGCAACTAAAAATAATGCAGCCTTTTCTCCCTGTCCGAAAAAGTCGGCACCATGTGCATGAATTAAGGCAACTGCCATTGCAATTACAAGAGGAATTGCAACAGCTCTTGTTAAGAGGCCGATAATTAAAAACAGACCGCAGAAAAATTCTGCAAATATCACTAAAGCTAAAGATGAAGTACTTCCTAAACCAACAAAGTTCATAAATGTTGCTTTACGCTCGGAGAAATGAATTAATTTATCATATCCATGATTCATGATTAATGCACCACTTACTATTCGCAGTAACAACATAGCAACATTGAAAGAAACAGCAGAATATTTTGTTGAGAACAATCTTTTCATATTATTGAAATTGGTTTGTGCAAAATAAATGTTTATAGCTAAAATCAAAAATTTCTTTACCATTACTTTAACACCTCTGAAAGATTTTAAAATTATAGCTTAGGGATTATATATTTTTGCCCACAGAAAATCATTATTTCTGCTATGATTAAATATTTTTCGTTCCTTTTAATAACATTAATTTGTTTAACTGCAACCTCTCAGCAAAATCAAACTTTTAATGATCCTGAATCAAAATTCAAGGAAGTAAAAGAAAATTTTATTCTGGGGCGATATGCTTTGGCTTATCCTCTTGCTAAAGAAGTTTTTCAGCATTATAAAAATAGCAATGCTTACGAATACCTTAAAGAAGAGTCGGAATATTTTTATCTGGCCTGCGGCCTGAAACTCTCTCATGAAACTGCTGCTGAGGAGGCAATAGTTTTTATTAACAGTGTTACAAACGACCCACGGAAACAACTTTTGAGTTATCATCTTGCTCATTATTATTTTGTAAAAGCTGATTATGAGAATTCTTTGAAGTACTACGAAATTGCAGGTTTTGATAATATACCAAACGATTGGCTTGCAGATGCAAAATTTGAAAAAGGCTATGCTTATTTTATGCAAAACCGCACAAGCGAAGCCAAAGAACTTTTTGATGAAGTACGTCAGTTAAGCGATAATAAATATGTTACCGATGCAACATACTATTTTGGTATAATTTCTTACAAAGAAAAAAATTACAAGGCGGCACTCGATGCTTTTAAGTCTATTGAAAACTCTGAAAAATATGCTGCCGCAGTTCCGTATTACATTTCTGAAATATATTACTTGCAAGGCAACAAAACTGAATCATTAAAATATGGAGAAGCAATTCTGCAACGTGAGGGTAGCAGTGGTTCACCACAAATAAAATTACTTACCGGGCAATTATATTTCGAAAAGCAGGATTACAAAAAAGCAATTCCGCTTCTTGAAGATTATGTTAATCATTCAGGTAAAGTTAATAAGGAAGTAATGTATGAACTTGCATACAGCTATTACAAAGAAGGACAAACTGCTAAAGCAATTAACGGATTTAAGCAGCTTAGCAATGAGAAGGACTCAATGGGACAAAACAGTATGTACCTTTTAGGCGATTTGTATTTAAAAACCGGAGATAAAGCTAATGCACGTAACGCTTTTCAATACAGCGCATATAATAATTCAAATCCTTCTCAACAAAAGGTTTCACGATTTAATTATGCAAAATTATCTTATGAGTTAGGATATCAGGACATAGCATTGACAGAATTAAAATCATACCTTCAGGATTATCCGTCTTCAGAATACGATGAAGAAGCGAAGGAAATTTTAATTAATGTTTTATCGAAGACCAGCAATTTCAGAGAAGCATTATCAATTTATAAATCTTTTTCTCAACCTACGGTTGGAATGCAAAAGGCTTTCCCCGGAATTTTATATGGACGGGCAATAGAATTAATAAATGACCAGCAAATTTCTCAGGCAGCGCAGTTGTTGAATGAAGTTGTGAACAATAGTTACGGGCAAAGCATTTCACCTTATGCAAATTTTTGGTTAGGAGAAATTGCCCTCCGCCAACAGAGGTATGATGAAGCAGCACGATATACAAACAAGTTTTTAATATCCGGCGCAAAACCGCAGGGCGAAGTAACTTTTACAGCAGCATACTACAATTTAGGTTATGCATATTTGTATAAAGAAGATTATAGAAAAGCGCTTGAACAATTCACAAAAATTTCAACAAAACTTACAAGAGGCCAGTCTAATGTAGAGATTGATGCATTCTTGCGCAGCGGCGATTGCTACTACATGTTGCGAGATTATAACAAGTCAACTTCAGTTTATGATGCAATAATTGAAAGTAATTTGCCACAGGCAGATTATGCAACTTATCAAAAGGCAATGATTGCAGGCATAAGAAGCAGCAATGAAAAAATTAGATTGTTGTCAAATCTTGAAAGGCAATTTCCTAACAGTAATTTACTTTCACAAGCCGACATGGAAATTGCAACAACCTATATTGCTGATGAAAAGTTCAGCAGTGCAATTCCTTATTTAAATAAAATTATTTCATCTTCAAATAACAGTTATAAACCTAAGGCATATTTAAAATCAGGCCTGGCATATTATAATACTAACAACAATAAGGAAGCATTAAAAAATTACAGTTATCTTATTTTAAATTATCCAAATTCTCCGGAAGCAATTGAAGCATCGGGCATTGTAAAAGATATTTATGTAGAAGAGGGAAGGCTTAATGATTATGCAGACCTCATGAGAAAAGCCGGAAAAAATGTTTCAGTTTCAGAAGTAGATTCATTGACATTTGTATCAGCAGAAAATAAATACAATGATAATAAATGCGATGAAGCAATTAATGCATTTACATCTTATTTGTCATCCTTTCCTGCCGGAGAATATGTTGTAGAAGCGAATTTCTTACGCAGCGATTGTTATTTAAAAAAGAACAACTTCAACGAAGCATTGCAAGGGTTTGTAAAAGTGTCGGATGCAGGATACAGCAAATATTACGAAAGGGCAACGCTTGAAGCAGCAAGAATATATTATTTTGAATTAAAGGATTATCAAAAGGCGAAAAAATATTTTCAATTATTAATTGATAATTCGTCAAATCAAGATGTGTTATTAGAAGCACTGAGAGGGCTTGTTAGAAGCCAATATCAATTAAAGGATTATGCAACTGCAAATAAATCAGCAAAAGAATTGCTTAACAAAAAAGGAATTAATACTGATGATAAGGCCATTGCAAACTTAGTACTTGGAAAGTCTTTACAATTGTCGAAAGACTTTGATGAAGCATTAACTGCTTACAAAGTTGTTGCCGCAACTAATAAATCTTCATGGGGCGCTGAAGCGAGATATGAAATAGCAAATATTTATTTTACTCAAAATAACTTTTCTTCAGCTGAAAAGGCTGCTAATGCCGTAATTAAAGAAACAGGTTCGTACGATCTATGGCTAACCAAAGCTTATATTTTATTAGGCGATATTTTTATGGCACAGAAAGATTATTTCAATGCAAAAGCAACTTATGAAAGTGTAGCAAAAAATGCCTCAATAGTTGAATTAAAAAATGAAGCTCAAACCAAATACAATAAAGCTGTTGCAGAAGAAAAACAAAATTCAAAAATTGGAAACTAACTATATTATGCGTAGAACTTATTTTATAATTCTATTCTTTTCTCTTTGCTCTTTAAAAGGATTTTCACAAAAGGATACTACTAATCCGCAATCGGTAGATATTGTTTCTTCTTACAGGCCGGTGCTTAGCGATGCGGTAAAAATTAATTTTAGCGGAAGCCAGCTAAATAACGATACCAACAGGGTTGTAGCTCCTTATAATATTCCAGGGCAACATTTATTCTACTCATACAAACCCGGAAATGTTCAGGCAATGAATTTAGATATTGATCTAAATAATGAACTTGGAGATAAAAATTTTATCAAAGCGGGCTTTGGAAATTATTCAACCGCTTTACTAAAAGCCGGTGTTTCTTTTGGTGATGGAAAACAAAGCCTTATAAATGTTTATGGTGATTACATATCGAGTAAAGGAAAAGTAAAATATCAGGATTATTCAAATTTAGAATTAAAAGGAATTGGCAGTTATTTTACTAATAACCATGAAATATACGCCGGTGTTGGCTTTTCATCTAAAAGTTACAATTTGTATGGTTATGATCATGATTTTTATGATCCATTGAAAAAGGATATTCGACAGGTATTTCAAGAGATAAATGTAAAAGGCGGCATAAAAAACACTGTAAACAATAATGTTGGAATTAATTATGACCCAACTTTAAACATAAATTTTTTCACTCTTTCCGATAAATTGAATGAAACTTCTTTAATAATAAATGCACCTGCGGAAAAAATAATTTCCGATGAAATTGTTGCCGGCATTGAAGCGAATATTGATTTTACGCGGTATGCTACCAACTATCTTGTTAAGGATACCTCTTTTAATAATACAGTGATCCGGCTATCGCCTTACATTAAATTTTTCGGGCCTTCTATGGTAATTAATGCCGGTGTTTCACCGGTGTGGAATAACAATGAATTGTCTGTACTGCCCAATATAAAAATTGAATTTTCGCTGCAAGACAAAATTAAGTTGCAGGCCGGATGGAAAGGGATGATAACTAAAAATACCGTAAGGAATTTATCTAAAATCAATCCTTTTATTCAGCCGCCTAATGTAAATTTCAATACTAAAGAAACAGAATTCTTCGGCGGATTCAAAGCTTCAATTGGCAATCATTTTAATATTAATGCAACTGCAAGCTGGATAACGTATGAGAACTTTGCAATATTTTTAAACGACACATTCTACTTTGCCAGAAATTATAAAGTAGGCGTGGAAGAGAAAATGAACAATTTCCGCATTCGCGGGAGTATAAGTTATGTAAAAACAGAAATGTTTAGTGTTACCGGAGGCATTACTTTAAATGCTTACACAGGAATGAAAACTTTTTCAAAAGCCTGGAACACCGTGCCAATGGAAATAACCGGCGCCGCAACATTTTCGCCATTTAAAAAACTTGTACTTTCCGGTGATGTTTATGTTTTTGGCGGAGGAAAATATTTTACTAAAGATTATAAAACCTTTGGTTTAAAGGGCGGTACCGATTTAAGTTTAGGCGCAGAATATAGTATAAATAAAAATTTCAGTGCCTGGATTCGTTGCAATAATATTCTTGACGATAAGTATGAAAGGTGGACTTATTATCCTGTGTACGGCTTAAATTTGCTGGGTGGAATTATTGTTAAGTTTTAATGTTTATCAATGAATGATCTGATAGCCGAATTTCTTTTCGCCTATAATTATTGTCCGTTGCCGGGAATTGGAGAACTGAGGTGTGAATTTAATTCATCGTCATACAATGTTGCTGATAAGTCTTTTAGCGCCCCAACAAGAAAATACATTTTAAATGAAGGTAACGTTGATGAACAACCGCTAGTTAAGTATATTTCAAATATCCGCAGTATTCCTGTTGAGGAAGCTGAATCACTATTGAATGTTTTGTGTAACAGAATAAAATCTTCAGAAGGAAATGGCTATGAAATGCCTTTTGTCGGAAATTTTACAGTTAAGAAAAATGGTAGAATATTTTTTCAACAGGCAGACATGCCGGATGATTATTTGCCAAATATTTCTGCTGAAAGAGTGTCAAGAAAAAGCGTTCATTCAGTTTTAGTGGGAGATAATGAAAGCAATTCTGAGGAAATGACTGAATTTTTTAATGCTTCATCATTTCAGGCAAAAACCAACTGGTGGGTTTGGGCATTAATTCTTTTGATAATGGCAGTTTGTATAACTGTTTTTTATTTAAATGATAAACGAAGCAATTCTACTTTTGGAAATGCCATGGAAATAATGCCTAAGGAAAAACAGGCAAAATAAATTAATTATGCCCTCAACATTAACTGAAGTTTGCCCTCTGTGTAACAGTTTTGATATTTCATTTTCCTTAAAGGCAAAAGATTATACCGTATCGGGCGAGGAATTTGAAATTTGGAAATGCAAAAATTGCTCTGCAAAATTTACCAAAAATCCTCCTTCAGAGAATGAAATAGGCAGATATTATAACTCAGAAAAATATATTTCCCATTCTGATTCTAATTCAGGATTTATTAATAAGGTTTATCACTTTGTAAGAAGGCTTACCCTTCGCTCTAAGCGTAAGCTTATAGAAAGTTATACAACCCTTCGCAATGGGAATATTTTGGATATCGGTAGTGGAACCGGTGCATTTGCTGCTGAAATGAAAAGGGCCGGCTGGGCTGTAACAGCACTTGAACCCGATACCAATGCAGCTAAAAATTCTGCAAAGTTGCACAACATTCATCCTCTGCCTACATCTGAACTTTTCAACATTTCCGGAAAATTTGAGGCAATTACTATGTGGCATGTGCTTGAACACGTTTATGCAGTTCACAATTACCTCAATGAAGTTAAAAGGCTTCTTGCCCAAAATGGGCGAGTGTTTATTGCTGTTCCTAATTTTTTGTGTTATGATGAAACGGTATATAATGAGTTTTGGGCAGCATACGATGTTCCAAGGCACTTGTATCATTTTTCGCCCCGCTCAATGGAATCATTACTTGCAGCGCATGGCTTAAAAGTGATTGAAATGAAACCTATGTGGTTCGATAGTTTTTATGTAAGCATGCTGAGTGAAAAATATAAAACCGGAGGCAATATTATAAAAGCATGTTTCACCGGCGCTGCCTCAAATTTGAAGGCACTGAATGACAGTGGAAAGTGCAGTTCCGTTATTTACATAGCTGCACATATTAATTAAGCTTCAGTTCAAATAATTTAGGCCAGCGTTTTCCGGTAATTAATAATGAGTTCGTGGTTGAATCGTATGCTATTCCGTTCAGTACATCTGTACGGTCGTTAATTTCATTTTTTGAAAGTAAATTAGGTAACCGTATTTCGCCGGTAACATGTCCAGATTCAGGATCAATTTTTACTATTCTGTCGGTTTCATAAACATTGCTGTAAACAGAACCGTTTACAAATTCCAGTTCATTTAAAAACCTTACCGGGCCGTCATTATCAACCACCTGAATTGATGCTAAAACTTTAAAATCGGAAGGCCTTACAAAATATAAATTAGCACTTCCATCACTAATTATAAGGTCCTTACCATTATTTGTAATTCCCCAACCCTGATAAGGCCAGTTAAAGGTTTTTACCGGATGTGAAATATCACTTAAAAGATAAACATAAACAATGTTGTTCATCCAGGTAAGTTGATAAATAGTGTCGTTAAGAATTGTAATACCCTCACCAAAAATTTTATCGCTACCCATAACATGTTTTTTTATAACATTTCCGGAGGTTTTGTCGGTAATTCTTAAAGAAGAATTTTCATAATCACCTGTGCTTTCATAAAGTATTCCTTTGTATAAAATTAGTCCCTGAGTATAAGCAGAGGTATCGTGAGGGAATTGATTTATAATATTATAGTTAATTGCAGCTGGAGGAGCAATACCAACTGAAACTTCAGGAAGGGAAGCATCTGTGTCTGAACTATCGTTTGAACACGAAAAAAGCGCAGATACAAAAAGAAGTAGTATAAAAGTTTTGGTGAAATTTGCCTTCATCATTCAAAAATATACATTACTCTAAAAAAAAGGTGCTAATAAATTTTACTTTTTCAAAAATTTGTGTAGTTTCGCATTACCTCTGAGCCAATTATTTCTTCCATTGAATAATAGATTAAATGATTTGCTAACTCCAATTACCGGAAACGGTTCTCCTATTATTTACTTATAGTTTATCTCTAAATCCTATTTACAGGCCTTTCCATATCTGACTTGAAAAATATTTAATCATTTTAATATTTTTTCAATGCGGAATTTTTTACTCCTGTTTGGAATGTTTGTATTTGCAAATTCAAACGCTCAAAGAACATGTATAAA
>JAFDXB010000075.1 GCA_018268175.1 Bacteroidota bacterium
AAAAGAAAACTTGCCGTTTTGCAAAGAGTACAAAAAACAATTAATAAGTTTGATTTGAAAACCGACATTAAAGACTTTGTAAAAGGTTGATCTACAAAGGCTCAGTAAAACGTTAGTTATAATTAGCGTGCAGGTTCCAAGATTTAACGCAACGACGATGAGAAACTTACTGACATTTCTATTTCTTTCAATACATTTCAATGGCTTGACTCAGAATCTTGACTCAATTTATACAGAGTTTTCACTTGGAAAGCTTCAGACAAAACAAGTAAGCCTAAAAGATATTAAGAAACAGACTTCTTTAAAATATCCAAAACATTTATCATTAGATAGTGCATATATTAACTTGTTCATTCCATCTAATCATGCAGTTAAATCCTTTTCAATTCATCCAAACTTTGACACCATTGAATATAAACGGCAAACAAATGAATTGACAATTGGCAGCTCAGTCGGTATCGATTTTTATTTAAGCGATACTAATAATAACAGAAAATCAAAACAAACGATACATTATGTAATTTCTACACTAGAAAGTAAACCTCAGGCAATTTCAGAAAATAAGCAATGGAAAATATTGAAAGAGCGAACTTATCTTGAAGGAACCATTTACATATCCATATCTTCAAGCCATGACCTCATAGTATATTTTGTAAAAGCTGGTAACCATCAAGAATTGAACAAAATATTTGATCGTCTTATTTCAGGAAGCGTTCTTGTTTTTGACAAAGTCTCATATAAAGATAAATCTGGCAAGACTAGTTTTCTGAACGAAACTATAACAATTGAATAAACTGCCGCTAACATGGTATTGCCAAAAGCGTGGCGGAGGGAATACTATGAAACAATTATACTAAATTTAAACTCTGGTAATTCTGTTGAGCGTTAGTGCTAAAACACCACGCCTTCGGCAATACCCGGGCGTTATGCCACATTTTTATTCAAACCTCCAAGTATGTTAGATAAGTATAAAGAAACTTTTAAGACTTGGAATAAGGTTGCATCATTATATCAGGAAAAGTTTATGAACCTTGACTTGTATAATGAGACTTATAATTACATATGTGAGAATTTAAAAATTGACAGAGCTAAAATTCTAGACGTAGGTTGTGGGCCTGGAAATATTACAAAGTATCTTCTATCAAAACGTAAAGACTTTGTCATACTCGGAATTGATGTTGCTTCTAACATGATTGAACTTGCAAGAAAGAATAATCCTAATGCAAGATTCTCCATAATGGATGCAAGAAGGGTAAACGATCTCGACGCGAGGTTTGACTGTATTATATGCGGATTCATTCTTCCATATCTTTCACAGAATGATTTTGAAAGATTTCTAAATGACAGTTACAGATTATTAAATCACAACGGACTGATTTATTTAAGCTATGTCGAGGGAGATTCAATTAACTCGGGTTATCAAACAGGAAGTTCAGTAGACAAAGTTTATTTCTATTACTATTCAGAAGATTTCGTAAAATCAAAACTTGCCGAGAATAATTTTTCCGATATTAAGACTTTTAAAGTACAGTATAAACGTACTGAGACAGATATAGAGACTCACACGATAATGATTGCAATAAAAACGATGGCATAACAAGGTATACGCGTAAAGCGCGGCTAAAGTTTTTCAATGAAACAATTGTATCAAATTTAAACATTAGTATATTCGTTGAGCATTAGTGCGAGAACACCGCGCCTTCGCGTATACCCGAACCGTTGTATGCAACTTTACAGACAGACTATGCGTTATTTAATCACATTTCTTTTACTCACTTTCTTTTTGACTATGACGTTAGCCCAGACAAAGCCCTTATTTGAAAGATTTAACTTTGACAGCTCATACAGAATTATAGGAGTTTGCTCTCAATTAGACGAAAAAAAGGAGTACCAAAAGTGGACTTTTATTATTAGCGACACATCAAAACTTCGACAAGCTCGACAAACAATTACTTGTAAAGAAAAACTTGAACAACCGACTTTAGACGATAACGATTTGGAAATGTACGTAACTAAAGATAAGGAAGTAATAGAGACTTATTATATAAGCCCAAAGTATCATTATGTAAACTACTATCCCACGGATTCTACTCCTGGTGTTTTCCAGTTTGACATTTCACAATTACTCCAACTTGCGGATGTAAAACCATTAAACAGTAAGTACCAAAACATGAGTTTCAAGACGCAAGACGATTTAAATAAGTTTTTAGCGACAAATAAAATGAATAAAAAATTATTGTGTTACGAGGATGTAAGTGAGGAACAAAATGGAAAGTTTACCATAACAATTCCCAAAAGTAGAGATATTCAAAAGTTTAAAGATGGTTGGGCGTTGATTGAAAAGGAATTGAATCGTTACACATCAGATAAAAAGGATTACCTAATGTCATTTAACTTATCAAAAAGTACAGACTCAACATTTTTTTATCAGATAAACACCAGTAAGACTATTTATAATAAATTCAATTTAATTGGTTTTCACAAAAGTAGTTGGACTGCTAACTTAATTGAAATAACAGTGACATGGCTTAAATAAAAGCTGCATACAACAAGTGGCTTGCTACAATGCTGGCGGATGAATAAGAGTTCATCATTTTATCTTTGTTGGACATTGGTTCGGGCAGACGGACTTCTATTTATCATTTGTTTATAACTTCAACATTTTATTTATAAATTGGGCTTCGGATCCGGCAAGACAAGCTATGAAAGCCAGCACTGCAGCAAGCCCAACCGTTACCAGCAATCCTTCATATTCCGCCACGAAATATATTCCTCAAGCTAACGGTAGGTGGAAGAAATATTATTAGATTAGCAGTGCTTAATGTAAGGCCGATTTTAAAACTGTTGCGTAATAGCACGAGTGCAATCCTGGTTGGGAAGTGTGTAAATACTCCAGTGGTGGTACAAATTTTTGTAACCCCGTTTATAATATTTTTATATCCGAAATGAGCTTCCTCTTTAAGCATTTTTAAATCTTAAAACCTAATTAATATGCAAGAAGAAAAGCAAATTAAAATGGATGTTGTAAATCCGTATGCAGCAGGTATTGATGTTGGTAGCAGAAGTCATTTCGTAGCCATAGGTCAAAAAGAGACAGAGGTAAAAGAATTTGGTGTTTTTAATGAAGATCTGTTTGCTCTTGTCAAATGGCTAAAGGAAAACTCCATAAAAACGGTAGCTATGGAAAGCACCGGTACCTATTGGCAAGCTTTGTATGCTGTTTTAAGTGATTCGGATTTCCAGGTAATTTTATGTAATGGTAAATTCACAAAGAACATCAAAGGTAAAAAAACAGATGTTCAGGATTGTCAGTGGATTCAAAAATTACATAGCATAGGATTACTAAGTGGGAGTTTTCTCCCAGATTTGCAAACAGAAGAATTACGAACTTATTGCAGGCATCGTGCAGGCCTAATTGAGGGGGCTGCAAGCACTTCTAAAAAGATGCAAAAATATTTGCGTTTGTTAAATCTGAGACTGGATGTAATAGTAAAGGATATTTGTGGACTTACCGGTCTAAGAATTATTGAGGCCATTTGCAATGGAGAAACGAATCCATTAAAACTTGCGTCCTTTCGAAATGGGAACTGCAAAACCAGCGAAGCGGATATGGCCAAGGCTCTTCAAACTAATGGACGCAAGGATTATTTATTCACTCTGAATCAAGAGTATAAGATTTATAAAAATCTCCAGGAGCAAATAAAACTATGTGATGTTGAAATTGAAAGATTATTAAATGAGCAAATAAATAATAACGAGCATAAGAAGCAACATTATATAGAAGGTAAAGCACATAAGAGAATCAACAAAAACACCCCAAAAAACATTGATTTAAATTTAGTGGGTTATCAATATTTTGAAGGAGTGGATTTATTAAAAATAGAAGGGTTTAGTCATCAAACATTATTAACCTTAATGAGCGAAGTAGGATTGGAAGGGATCAAGAAGTTTGAAACGGCGAAGCAATTTGCCAGTTGGTTACGATTAACTCCAAATAATAAAATAAGTGGCGGAAAAGTTTTGAGCAAAAAAGTACCTAAAGGAAGTAACCGATTAAAAATTGCATTAAGAAATGCTGCAAATTCAATTGGTAATTTAAAAGAATCCACTCCTCTTAGAGACTTTTTTCATCGAATAAATTTTAGAAAGGGCAGAGTCTCGGCGATTAGTGCAACTGCAAGAAAATTAGGAGTTATAATTTGGAATATGGTTGTAAAGAATATTCCCTATCATAACCCGGTAGAATATTTATTTCTCGACCAAAAAAGAAAACTTGCCGTTTTGCAAAGAGTACAAAAAACAATTAATAAGTTTGATTTGAAAACCGACATTAAAGACTTTGTAAAAGGTTGATCTACAAAGGCTCAGTAAAACGTTAGTTATAATACAAAATGACAGAGTACCTAAAATAAAAACAGACATATGACAGGAATTTTACTTCAAGTACAAAACACTACATCAAACTTTTGGAGCTATAATTGGTATTATCTTTTTGCAGTTGTTGTTGCTGTAATTAGCATTACTATTGCTTATAAAAACTATAAGAAAAAGCCACCAGAGACAAAACCAACACAAAATTTAAGTAACAATACATTTGATAATAGTTCAGCTTTAAACAACACGACAAATGTACCTGTAAGTATTACAAATAACTTTGCACCCCCTTTAGAAATGTCATATAAATCATCAAACCCATCTACTTCTAATGACGACAATTTGAAGGCTACTACAAGAATACTTTTCATAGATGATAATCACACTGATTATAAGATAGTCTCAATTTTAAAAAAAGCAGGCTGGACAAAAACAAAATCAGTTAAAGACATTACCGATTTGGACAGCAACTATGTTACAGAAGCAGATATTATTTTTGTTGATATTAATGGTGTTGGTTTACAACTTTCTGTTGACCAAGGATTAGGATTAGCTTCAGCCTTAAAAAGAAAATATCCAAACAAGAAAATTGTCATTTATTCAGCAGAAACAACAGGTGACAGATTTCATCAAGCACTTCGTGAAGTAGATTTCTGCCTACCAAAAAATGCAGATGCTTATCAATTTATCAATCTTATTGAAAATTTACTGAAAGTTAATGGATAAGCACTATTCAATATATTCTTCATCTAGAGAATTAATATGCGACAATCTTGTATTTGAATGCAAATTATGCTTTCAAGAATGTAATTCACTTGGCAAGCAAATTTTGAATTGCCCAAAATATGGCGGTCAAAGAAGACAAGGTAAAATAACCAATACAAAAGGGACAACTTTTTTATGTGATAAAACAAAAACTACAAAATTATTTCGTGATAAACTTGAAGCACTTTCATATGCATTTTATGATTTACAAATTCCTAGAAAGCAGTTTGAGCTTGAAGCAAAACAAATAGAGCAACAAAGAGTAAATAGGCTTATTCATAACTTAACTTCTTTAAATGCCCATAATATTCAGGAAATTGACGATTTCATTCCTCAAGAATTGTTAGCTTCAAATTACCAAGATTTATTAAAGTATATTCAAGACCAAATAAAAAGGGACAGCAAAAATGCAGCTTTAATGTTTTTGAGAATAGCAAAACATAATGTGCATATGAAAAGTGAATTTTCGATTTACAACAAGTTGGACAGATTAAATGCAGAATTAAAACCAACACTAAATCCCATTAGAAAAGTAATTTTAAATGTACTTCATACTTTTTTTATTGACTTTAATAATCAAAATATTTATGTGTACGTTTCAGAGTTTAAAGGACGTGTAAAAATTGACTATGAAAGTATTCAAGTAGCACTTTATCATTTAATCGAGAATGCAACAAAGTATACTATGTCAAATACTGATGTTCAGATAAAATTTGAAGAAAAATATACCGAAGTTGATGTTCATTTTATAATGAAAAGCCTCTATTTAGAAGATGATGAAGTCGAAAAGATTTTTGGAGAAGGTTATTCTGGTAAAGTAGCAAGAGAATGTAAATTGAATGGTGATGGCATTGGTATGTGGCAAATAAACAGAATGTTGAAACTTAATAATGGTTCTGTAAAATTCATTAATGGAAAAGATATAGAAGTGGTAAGAGATAAGAAATTTGCAACAAACCAAATTACGTTGACATTTAAAAAGAATTAAAGAATGAATGTACTGCCACCAACAAGGGGTTTGCTGCAATTTGGGCAGACGGGATAAGCCTCAACATTTGTACTACTATTTAACTTCAGTTCCAGCTGGACGTTATAAATTTGGCTAATGAACAAAACATTGGCAATATTGCAATCATCAACTTCAGTTACGGGCAGACGGAATTTTATTTCCCAAACTGCAGCAAGCCCTGATCGTTGTATGCCAGTCGTGGTTGCCTCAATTATCAAAAATCGTTGCAGAAGGGTGACAAACTAAATCACTCAATCCGCTTCTTTTCACAGTCTTTGCTGACAATCATATTAGGCGAACAGCGAACCAAATGACGCATTACCAAAGTGACACTGATAAAGAGACATTATAGCTCCGAAAGCTGAACTGATTATGACCATTTCTCAACTAAACAAAATAAAACTGACATATTTTAGCTAAATTTAGCTAAAATAAGCTGAAATAAGCTTATCTTTGCTAAAACAAATTTTTATGAGCAAAACAGTAAATGAACTTGGAAACATTCTTTCGGACATGTACAACAATGCGCCTAAAAAAGAGCAAGTGACAATGATACATTTGTTCGGTGTGAAATACGCAGACGACATTCAACACGTCGGAATTAGAGAAGTAATTGAGCAAGCAGGAATACATTCCACTTATAGGACCGAATTGAACAAAGCAGTTAAGTTAGCGAAATACGTTAACCCAAAATGAAAGTAGCGGGGGTGACAAGTTAAAGTAAATAAACTGTTCTGGTTGACAGACCGGCATACAACATTGGGTTTTCTGTTATGGCGGGGGGACGAATAAAACATCGGCTAGAAACCGCTTATCGGCAGCAGTTTCGGCTGACCGAACCCAGGTTAACAGCAGTAGTAAACATCAACTTTTGTACATTTATCAGCAGCGGTTCAGGGCTGACGAACCACGGAATGCCGCCACAACAGAAAGCCCTGTCCGTTAGCTGTGATTTTATGACGACCCTGCCAAAATGGACAATCTAAAAAAATATATCGCAACTATAACCGACTTTTCAGAACAAGGTTGGACGGATTTGTGCAACTGTTTGACAGAAGTAAAATT
>JAFDXB010000076.1 GCA_018268175.1 Bacteroidota bacterium
AACGTTTTGGCGCTTGGCGCAGTGGCGGATTTCGGAGCACAAAACTGTCAATACACCACAAAAGTTGATGCGAGGTAGAATGTTCAATTAACCACTTCACCCGCCATTGAGCCAAACGCCTGTTACCACCAGTATCTCTATTTTCTTTCAATTTTTACTAGTCCTTGTCTTGTTGCTAAATACAAATTTCCTTCCTTATCAAATGTCATTGTCGAAATGTAGGAGGTCGGAATATCAGAGTTCTCGTTGTGATAGTTTTCCCAACCATCTTTTAGGTCAAACCTTACCAAACCTGCTCTGTCTGTTGAAATCCAAAGGACTTTTTCCTTTTTGTCATAGAGAATACAATTTGTATGATTAAATGGCATTCCTGAATTCTCAGTTGTAAACTGCTTAAAAGTTCCGTCAGCATATCTGATTGCAATTCCTTCGTCATTATTTACCTTTTGTTTGTCTTTTCGGTCAAATTCGTAAAGTGTAAAATAAATGTTTCCGTTTTCATCTTCGTCCATAGAAGTAATGCATTTTCCTTTCAGCACTGTTTCTGTGTTTTCAAAATTTGTCACCTGATTGTTTTCGTCAATCATCACGCTACCGCTGTAAGTTCCAATCCAAATCCTTTTTTTTGAATCTCGTTTGGCAAACGATACTCTATTTGAAGGTAGTCCAGGAGTATTTTCTTGATTTATTAAACTCCATTTTCCATTTTTAAAAATTGTAAGACCTTTGTCAGAGGTAAAAAACACTTCGTTAGTATTTGGGTTATTTATGATTTTGTAACCGCTTTTTATCCCGATTTCGCTTTCTTCATATTTAGTCCACTTACCATCATTAAAACTATAAATGTTTCCTGTTGCGAAAAACCATTTTGTGTTGCTATTATCAGTAGCAAGTCCAAAATATCTAAAATATTTTCCTTTGTCGGTAATGTTCTGTTCAGCATTTTGAAATTCCTTGCCATTGAAAGTAACAAGTCCTTCGTCTGTTGTAAGCCAAATTAATCCGTTATTATCAATTGAAATGTGGTCATTCATATTGTTTGGGAGGTTTGAATTTCCTGAATTCCAAACAGTAATCTTGTAATTCTTTAAGTTCTCATTCCTATATACATAGTCCTTGTTAAATATTTCAGGACTTTTTGGTTTGTCAAACGATTTTTTAAACGCATTCATATCAACTCGCTCTATTTGTCCTGATATATTGTTGTCTTTGATTGTAAAAACCAAGTTGATTGAAGTTTTTTCTTGTTTAACACCATTTGTTATTGCAGGTGTCCATTTGTTAAAGTTGTTGAGTTCTTCAATAATTTTCAAAGTAATTGGGTTGTTTGATTGGTCTGTGTGACTTAGAACACAGCCTTTTCCTTTTAAGTCAACGAGCACTTGAAATTTAACTGAGCCGCTAATTCCATTTAGATTCAAAGACTTTTTTAGTCTATCTTCTAATTTTTTGAAGTCCTTTTCAATGTAGCCTGCTTTAATGTCGCCACAGTCAAGACAAAATTTTGAAGTATTGCAATTGTCAAGTTTTACTGGGAATAAATTTTGAGCATTTAGATTAAACGTAAATGCTGTCAATAGGATAAAAATCGTCTTTTTCACTGTCTATTATGTTTATTGTCGTTTGTTAATATTGGTGGTAACGGCTCCGGCTTGGCGATGTGGCGGTATTCCGTGATTCGTCAGCGTAACCGATGCTAAATTTATAAATAAATGTTCATTGTTTGTTCTATTGCCCGGCGTTATCCGTCGGCTGGAGCTGAAGCCGAATAGCAAACAAAAAGTTGAGCACATATTCGTCGCCCCGCCATATAGCCAAACCGCCTGTTAGCTGCCGTTTTTAATACAACAATAGCACTTTTCTTTCTCTGTCCTTAAATACAAGTTCTGTCAAATATTGCGGATTATTTTTATGCAATTCAATAATTCTGTCATTGCAATATTTATAAAAAATGGTGTCGTGTACATATAGTCTTTGGTATGCAACAATTGCTGAATCCTTTTTCTTTAGAATTTCAAAATAATTGCCCAAATTCCAGTAATACTCATAACTATTTTCACTCGCTTTTCGTAAATATTCTTCAGCCATGACATTTTCTTTCATTTTTAAGTACACTCCCGCCTTAGCTACCCAAATTTTAGCGAAAGTCATATTTGTATCTGGGTCTGATTTTGAAAACTCTTCTAAAGCACTTTTTGAACTGTCAAGTTGATATAATAAGTCACCTTTAATAAAATGAAGGTCGCAAGTATTTGTTCTATTTATTGAAGAGTCAAATGTTAACAGGCTATCAATTTTCTTAATAGCTAGCTTTTTGTCTACCAATGCTATTTTATTAATTCTATCAATAATTGCTTCCCATTTAAGAATAGGGGCATTATGTTTTTTAGCCTCCTTTGAAAAATTCTCTCTGATGTCCTGCAACTCTGATTGAAAATTGTCCTGCTGATTATGGCAACTCAAAAAAAAGGTAAAAACAAAAAGTAAAAAATATGTTATGTTCATAAATGGGTTGTCTGTAATGGCAGCTAACGTTTTGGCGCTTGGCGAAGAAGCGGATTTCGAAGCACGAAACTGTCAACCCAGCACAAAAGTTGATACGAGGTAGAATGTTCAATTAACCACTGAACCCGCTTTTTTGCCAAACGCCTG